>JBAZDD010000087.1:0-7980 GCA_041654635.1 Candidatus Muiribacteriota bacterium | reverse complement strand
CAAGCACACACAGAAAGACAAATCCCGACAAGCGAAGAAAGAGTATAAGCCACCCCTTTGTTTGCCTGAGGCCCCATATATTTTAAAATCTTAAATTTATTGACAAGAGAACCGATTGCCCCGGAAAGAATAAAGGCAGGTAAAATAATGAAAATATGCCCTAAAATAAAATCATAAACCTCAAAACCGCCGGATTTGATTAGTGTTGTAAACATTGCTACCTCCATATATAATGATTTCATGCAAAATACATTCAGTAATTTATATATTATAATACTTTTTTCTGAAAAGAAAGTTACAGAAAAAGTTGGAAAATTAGGAGTTTTTACCTTTGAACCAGGATATTATTTTTATATAGGAAGTGCTAAAAACAATATTGAAAAACGGGTTGAAAGACATTTCCGCCATGATAAAAAACTACACTGGCACATTGATTATATCACCACTGTAATTAAACCAGTAAAAGCAGTGATAATGAAAAACGTTGAATTTTCAGAATGTGAATTAAGCCAGGCAGTACATAAAGAATTTAACACAGAATACCCTGTCAGAAAATTCGGCTCCTCAGATTGTAAATGCCACTCCCACCTTCACTTTAAACGGGGTCAGGTCTTCGATATTCGATTTTAAAGTAAATATTCCCAATTTCTTTTTTTATGTAAAACCCTTATAATCACAATGTTTTTGTTTAAATCATCAATTATATAAAAAACAAGATAATTTTTAACAGGTAAATATCTGATATTAAAAGAATGTAAAGTAAATTTAAGCTTTTTGTTTCTCTCAGGCATAAATGATAATGTCGATATTTGTTTTTTAAATAAATTCAACAACTTATTTGCAGTTAATGGCTGTTTAAGTTCTCCTGAGATATATTCAATTATATCTGTTAAGTCTGCTTCAGCTTTGGAAGAAAATATAATTTTGAAATTTTTCATTTTCTAATTTTTTTTTCAATTTTATCAAAAACAGAATCAGCATCAGAAATTTTATTATTATTATATTCATCAATACCAACACTAAGAAGATTTTCAAGTTCAAACTTACCTGCGATTTTTTCATAAGTTTCTATACTCATCACAGCAAGATCACCTTGACCGTTTTTAGTTATATAAACAGGTTCAGAGTATTCATGACAATATCTGGAAATTTCATTATATTTATTTCTTAATTCTGAACTAGGTAAAATTTTAGGCACACAAACCTCCAAAGAAATCATAATATATCAATATTTTATCAAAAAACTGTTATAAAGTCAAAACTGTTGATTATGCCAAAAAAATCTGATAAATTGAGAACTATGGACAAAAAACAGGGATATATACAAATATATACAGGTGACGGAAAAGGAAAAACTACTGCTGCTCTCGGATTAGCATTAAGAGCCTCTGGTGCAGGATTAAGAGTATTTATTGCTCAATTTGTTAAAGGAATGACATACAGTGAACTTTTTTCAATTAAAAAACTGCCTGGAGTAAAACTTCAGCAGTTTGGACGTGACTGCTTTATTCATAAAGAACCCGACGAAAAAGACATTGAAGCAGCAAAAAAAGGATTTGAAAAAGTTAAAAAAATATTAAAATCAGGTAATTACGACATAGTCATACTCGATGAAGCAAATATCGCATTATATTATAATCTGTTTACCGAAGATGAACTTATTGAAGCCATAAACAATCGATTCCGTGGTGTAGAAGTAATAATTACAGGAAGAAAAGCACCACAGAAATTAATCGACATGGCAGACCTTGTTACTGAAATGAAAGAAATAAAACATTATTATACAAAAGGCGTTGAAGCAAGAAAAGGGATTGAAAACTGATGGATTTTAAAACTTATGTATATGATTTTATAAGAGATGGGCAGAAATACGAATTAAGAAAAATTAAACGACTGCTTGAAATACTTGGAAACCCTCAGCAGAAATTTAAAGCAATTCATATTACCGGAACCAACGGCAAAGGCTCAACCTCAACATATATCGAATACATATTAACTGAAGCAGGATATAAAACAGGTAAATTCACATCGCCGCATCTTGTAAGCTATAATGAAAGAATCCGATTCAACTGCATTAACATTCCCGATGAAGAATTTAATCAAATAAAACCAGTAATTATGGAAGCAGTTGAAAAACTTAAACCAGAATTTGAAGAAATCCCTTCATTTTTTGAAATCATCACAGCAATAGCTTATTACTATTTCGCCACAAAAAAAGTCGATTATGCAGTAATCGAAGCAGGATTAGGCGGAAGACTGGATGCAACAAATACACTTGATAATTCACTTACCATAGTAACAAATGTTGACTTTGACCACATGGGAATACTCGGAAAAACATTACAGAAAATTGCCTTTGAGAAAGTATCAGTATTAAAAGAAAGTTCGCTACTTGTATCAAGCGAAAAAAGACCAAGAATTCTTGATTTTTTTAAACAGGAAGCTCAAAATAAAAAATCTGAATACAGTTTTTACGAAAAACATTTTAAAGCAGCAAATATAAAACTCTCCCCTTTTTCAACAACATTTGATTATATATCCCCAGACTTAAATATTAAAAATATCATATTAAACATGGCAGGTGCTCATCAGATAAAAAACGCATGCATGGCAATTAAAATATGCGAAAAATTAAAAATCGATGAAAAATCAATTAAAAATGGATTAAAAAAAGCATTTTTCCCAGGTAGATTAGAAGTAATCAGCAGAGAAAATCCACTTGTTGTTTTTGATGGAGCGCATAATCCAGCAGGAATAAGAACATTACAAAAATATCTTGAAAAATTCTATAAAACACAAAATCCATTATTTTTAACATCAATACTTAGAGATAAAAATCCAGACTTTTTATTTCAGACACTTTCCTCTTATTCTGAAACAGTATATCTGACACATATTGATAATCACAGAGTAATGGAAATGGAAAAAATGAAAAAACATGCTCAGAAATTTTTTAAAAACATATATACATTTGAAAATTCTCAGAAAGCATACGAAAAAGCTTTAAATCAGGCTAAAAAAGAAAACCGACCACTTTTTGTGACCGGCTCACTTTATCTATTAGGCGAATTAAAAAACAATTAATTTGGGTACATCCCGGTTTCATACGCGATTCTCCCGCGACTTTGTACGCGTTTTATTTCAGTTTTTCATATTCAACTTTTGAAATATTTCTTTCATTCTTGTCAAACTCAATTCCAATAAGCATTATTTCTTTTCCAGCCGTTAAATACTTTTCATAATATTTTTTTTCTTTTATCTGAGCTAATGCCCCACCACCATCTGTTTTAAACTCCATTATAAATATAGTTTCTGGCAGAATAATAGTTATATCAATTCTACCTTTGTTTGACGGATCTTCATTTTTTATATCCAGACCAAGAGCTTTGATATATGAATAAAATACACTTACATAATACCCTTCATATTCGTACATTTTATTATTAGTGAAATTATTATTTGCAATAGAAGCATATAATGATGTTAAACTGGTTTCAAAGCTTTGCATATCTTTTTTTAATAATGCTCGGAGCATATTATTTGAGTGTTTTTTACTTTCAACTGTTTTAGTCAAAAATTCCGAAACAGCCCCCATTAAAGAAATTTCCACTTCCAGATTTGGAATTTTCATATAGTACTCTTTAATATTCAGTAAATTCTCAACTCTGTCTATTGTCAGATAACCTGTCTGCCACATTAAAGTTTCTAAATTAATATTATCTACATCAAAACTTCCAAGTATATTGTCATCAAGTATTATATTTTCAAAATCAGGTATAAAATAATTATTCTGTTCTATCAGTTTTAATAAAAAGGTGGGTGTTGCTGTTGAAAACCAATAATTACTATATACATATCCCTTCTGTATAAACAGCAGAATATCAAAAGGGTTGTAAACACTTTCGCCAAGCCATTTATATCCATTATACCACTCTCGGATTTTATCTAAGTCCTGCCCTTTTAAATGCTCTTTGAAGCTATACTCTAATTCGCTTTGTGTATATCCACAAATCGTTGAAAAATTTTTATCCAGTGTTATATCATTTAAGTTATTAAGACCACTGAAAAGACTGACTTTGCTGAATTTGCTTACACCTGTTAAAAATACAAATTTTAAATATTCATCAGCACCTTTAATTACTGAATAAAATCCTTTTAATTCATCTCTAATTTCTTTTGCAATTTCTTTATTCTCAATATTATCTAAAATAGGTTTATCATATTCATCTACCAATATAACAACCCTTTTATTAAATTTTTTATATGCCTGATAAATTAAATCTTCAAAATTCCCAGCAATTGATTTTGTTAATTCTAAATCTAACCCTATTTCTCTTATATTGCTTAGGAATATTTCATTTATTCTTTGATTTAAACTTTCTTTTGTTTTAAACTCACCACTTCCAAAAGAAATGTTTATTACTGGATGTTTTTCGAAAGCATATTTGTCATAAATATATAAACCGTTAAAAAGCTCTTTATTACCATAAAAAATTTCTTTTAAAGTATCTAAAAATAAAGATTTACCGAATCTGCGAGGTCGAGAAAGAAAATAGTATCCACCACCATTTTCTATCAAATCATAGGCAGTTTTTGTTTTATCTACATAAACAAAATCCCCATTAATTATTTTTTCTAATGTTGAAATTCCTATTGGTAATTTTTTCATACAGTTATTATACCATATAAATCCATAATCGAAAATTGGCAAAAGGTATTTTCAAAAATTCCCAATGAAATTTTTATAAAGGGATAATATTTGGGTTCAGGTAATGTTTTGCTTATTCTTGTTTGCGAAGCAAAAAATAACTTGGTTAAACAAAGTTTAAGCAATAACTTGATACAAAGTATCAATAACTTGTTCGTCGTAGACGAAAAATAACAGATTTTATCTTTTTAATTTGCATATTGTACGATCTAACCCCATCATATATGTTTATTGATCTGGGGATTTCTTGTGTTTTACTTTACGGGAATATTTCTTTTTATCCTTTTCAAAAACTTTTTCGACAAAACGCCCATCTTTAGGCATTTTATCACGACTTTTCTTTTTAATGGATTTTAAAATATCTTTTTTATCCAGTTTTATATCTATCTTTTTTTTCATAAAAATTCCCAGTGTTAATAATTATTTTAAAATTTTCCAATAACCAGTTTTATCAGAGCCAATTCTTTTTAAAACCCCAAGTTCTTTAAGTTTTTTTATGTATCTGGTAATGGTTGCTCTGCTTAAATTTAATTTATCAGCCAATTCGGTTTTTGAAGCAAATGAATTCTTTTTTATTTCCTCGACAAAAATTTTTAGAGGCTCATTTAGAGGCTCATTTAGAGGCTCATTTAGAGGCTCATTTAGAGGCTCATTTTTTTCTCTTGGTATTATTAGTGTAAAAAATTCCTTCAACTCAAATTCTGGTTTAATATTTTTTTCTTTCAGATAATTTTTTATCTTGTTGATGCCAGTTCCCATATTTTCAACATAATTTATTCTATGCAACAATGAAGCAATTAATTGATTTCTTCTAACTGACTTTTTCCCAAAGTTCTTTTCAGATAAGCCTTTCGGAATCCCACCGGGATTAGATATTTCTATCCTGTCATCAAAAATATCAATTGTTGTGTGAGCACCCTCAATAAAATAATCCCTGTGAACAACTGCATTAACAACAGCTTCTCGGATAACTTCAAGAGGAATTTCATAAACCTCTTTTCTTCTAGGATTACCATCAGTAATATATTTTACTTTTAATTCCTGTTTCACAAAATGGATTGCATTTTCAATATTGCTCACAATATCCATTGAATATTCTTTTCTATTAATAACATTAATTCTTTGTATTCCATCAAAAACACCACAGGTGATTGCAGCTTGGGGACAAAATCTTAAAATAGATTCAGAAAACAATAAAACACCTGAATTATTAAGTTTTAAAACATTATTCTTTTTTTCAGCCACACCCAAATTTAGCAATATAGATTCTTCATCAATTATCTGAGTAATATTGGCAAGTGCAAGATAGTTTTTTAACTTAAAAGAAACAAAATCCTTTTTAAAATTAAATTTTTTGTTAATCTGTTCTTCAAATCTTACTTTACCTTCTTCCTGCAAAAAATCAATAATCTGTTTTCTATCCATTTTTTGAGCATTGGAACCCATTCTGATAAAAAATCCCTCAGAACAATTGTATGGTTTATCATTACCTTCAGGAATATGAATTATTAAAACATTTTGATATTCCGTTAACTTTATTTTAATTGAAGGATGACAATTATTAGCGATATCTTGAATTTGAGAGCGTAATTTATTAGTTATTTTAATACCTTTAATTACCCCATAATCGGAAACACCCAGAAAAATTTTTCCACCAGAAGCATTGGCAAATGCAGTTATTTCACGAGATAGTGATTTATTAAGATTTTCTTTGAATTCTACAAGATAATTCTCACCAGTTTGTAAAATATATTCAAATTCTTCAGCATTTAATTTCAAATTAACCTCTAAAATATAAAATTTTTCCTTATATAAATTATAACACAAATCAAATTTATAAAAAATCAGCCTTTTAAAACGGTTTAAAAATCTATACCAAAATAAATATTATGATTTATACACAGTAATCATAGAAACACCATTGCCATTAGGATATTATACAACAGTTAATAATATACCAATCAAATATCAATATCTTTGAAATATTTTTTTTGAAGAAAAAAGGCCAGTTTTTCAATTAAATTTTTTTTAACTAAAACACTTGAATACAAACCAAAATTTTTCTGATTGTTAATTATAATTTTAGCCTGTTTTTCTTTGTATCTATTAATAACTTTAATAACCCAGGTTTTTAAAAACATAGAAACCCTCCTTTTTTATTTTATTAAACTTAGGGTTAAAAAAATCCCAATAATTCTATAATTTTGCAAGTTGTAATTTTAAATTCTTATTATAAAATTCTCGCCATTCATTATTTTGAGAATTGATTTCATCAATTTTTTCAATAATACCTTGATTTTTTCCATCGCCGTGAAAAATTATATTAAAACATTTATCTAACTCTTCGTTAGTTTTTTCAATTATTCCTTTTTCTATTTGTTTATCAATAATTTTTTCAACATATAATATTATTGGAATGCCTATGATACTTTTTTTTCCAAACAAGGACGACAATTTAAATGTAAGCAAAAAAGAGGAAACATTTTTAGTCAAATTTATATTAGAAATATTATTCAATTTCGAAATCTTTGATTTGTTTAGCACTTCTTCATAGAAAGCTTTTTCTACTGCACAATCTAAATCTATTGAATTATACTTCTGAGTGATAATTGTATTTAATTCCTCAGCGTAATTTATCCTATTCTGCATAATTTCTCTCAAATAAATATTTAAAATATTTTCGATTTCAATATTTAATTCTTCTGGATTAACTATTGTTTCATTGAAAGCTTTTATTATTTTTTCTTTTGCAGTATTCTCTTTTTTCACTATATCAATAGTTTTTCTATAAAATTGATTTATCGAAAAAGTCAAACTATTAACTTTATGAGCGAATATTGGTGTTTTACTTTTAATTTCATTATTTCTGTTTACTAAAATATTTAAAACTTCTGTTTTTAAATCCTGCTCATTTGAATGATATTTCATATTTAATTCCTGACAGTTCATTTCAAATTCTTTAATTAATTCATTTTTTAATCTGTTTCTTTTATTTTTGATATAAAAGAAATTATAATCCCAACTAAAACCTTGAATTAATAAACTAAATCCAAAAATTACACACAAAACTAAGCTTTTATTTTTCATAATTTTCCTCCCGCTTTTTAATTAAATAAAACTGGTTATTTTCCAAATTTTCCATTTTATAATTAATTTTTAAAATTCTTACAGTTAAAAAATGTTTTTTTAAAATTGCAGATTCATATGAAACTACATCTATTGGTAACCAAGATATAGCTAATGTTAAATAGATAAAAAAAAAAGGGTGATTA
>JBAZDD010000086.1:0-8068 GCA_041654635.1 Candidatus Muiribacteriota bacterium | reverse complement strand
GAAGTAAAAAAAAGTGATTTTTTTAAAAAACTTGCGGAGCTTCCTTTAGAGATAACAAAATTTGAAACAACAGAAACATCGCTTGAAGATATTTTCATTCAGCATGTTGGAAAGAGGGAAAAAAATGTTTAATAAAGCCCTGGTTATAATAAAACGTGAATTCATGGTAAAAATTAAATCAAAATATTTTATTTTTGCAACAATTTTAGGACCAGTAATTATGTTTCTGATAAGTATTGCTCCAATTTTTTTTATGAGAATGTCCAAAGAACAGTCTCAGACAATAGTTTTTGTTGATAAAACAGAAGAACTTGTTCAATACGTGGAAAAAAATTTCAATGATAAACTTTCTACCGGTGAAAATAAATTTGAACTGATTTTTCTTGATGAACCAGAATATTATGAGAATGAAGAAGATATTATGAAAAATCTTGAATCAGGAAAATACAAAGCATTAATAGAACTTCCTGACGACATAATAGATAATTATAATGCTGAAATTACCTATCTTTCAAACTCACTTGGTGACATTGAGTCAATAGAAAGCATTAAAAGAAAAATTTCTTATGCAATCGGCAGTGTAAGAATGAAAAATGAAGGAATTGACCCTGAAAAAATAAATCTTTTAACTTCGCCGGTTTCCATGAAAACCTCAAGAATACAGAAAGGAAAAGTAGAAACCAAAAATCTGGCTCAGGATTTTCTGACAGCCTATGTATTTGTTTTTATTTTATACATAACTACAATACTGTATTCAACATCAATATTATATGGCGTGCTTGAAGAAAAAACCTCAAGAGTAATAGAAGTATTGCTTTCTTCATGTAATACATTTGACATGATGATGGGAAAACTCTTTGGGGCAGGCAGTGTTGGACTTTTTCAATTTTTTATCTGGGGAATATTAGGTGGTGGAATATTTTTTTATGTTAAGAAAATGTTTCCAGAAATCCCAGTAATGATATCTATTACACCTTCAGTTTTAATATATTTTCTGATATTTTTTCTGATGGGATTTTTTCAATATTCAACAATGTTTCTTGCCGCAGGAGCTTTAAGCTCAAATCAGGATGATGCAAAGCAGCTTGCTCAACCAGTTACAATGCTTATTATACTGCCATTTATAGTAAGTTTTCTTGGAATGAATGACCCGGGAAATCCCATAGTTCAGGTGTTGTCCTTTATACCATTTTTTACACCAATGCTGATGTTTGTAAGAATAACAGTAAGCTCACCAACCGTGTTGGAAATAATATTTTCAGTATTGCTTAACTTTGTATTTATATTTTTTATACTGTTTCTTGTATCCAAAATATACAGAACAGGAATATTAATGTACGGAAAACGCCCAACTTTTAAAGAAGTAATAAAATGGTTTCAGTATTCCTGAAACCCCGCTTCAACAAAAGAATATTTTGGGGTCAGATCGTCCATTATCCATAAATTTATATTAAAAATATAAATTAAAGTTATAAAAAGGTGATTAAAAAGATGATAGAGAAATTTTTAAATAAAGCTCTTTTTACTGCAAGAAAATATACAGGAATAAATTCAGAAAAACAGAAGATTATTGGAGTTAAAGGAAAATTTTTCAATCCTGAAACCGATATTGAAGAAGAATATTCATTTTATTACGCGCATAAAAATATTATTTATCAAATAGATAATATTTATAAAACTCAAAATAATGATATTGATTTTGTTAAAGAATATAAAATATACAATATGCTGAATATTTTTACAGAAGCAGAATATGTTGAATTAGATATAGATTATGATATTGTTCCTGATAATAATGATAGAATTTTTTCACTTTATTTTCTTGAGAATATTGATAGAAATTTATTTAAAAAAATACATGGTAATCTATTAAATCCACATGGCAGACTTATTCTGCATCTTGATCAGTATTACATTGAAAACTTTGAGTTTTTTATCCAAATTGAAATGTATGATTATTCAGATTATTTTGAATATTTTCTTGAAAATAATTTCCCTCCAAATGAAGTTTTTCTGAGAAAAAAATATGTTTTTTACTTAGAAAGACAGTGTTTTGATAAATCTCTTGAAACACTTAAAAAAATTGAATCAAAATTTAAATTGACAGATTTTGATAATTCAAACTTTGGATATATATACAAAATGACAAAACAGTATAAAAAAGCTTGTGAATACTATTCAAAACTTGATTTTGATAATAATAAATATGAACAGTTTATATACGATGATTATAAATTCTGCTGTGAGATGTTAAATGAAATTGATAACAAATAATCCGGATTATAAGAATACGGATTCAAAAATTCATGGTGTAGAAATTTTTAGCGAATATATAAAATTCGATGAATATCCTGATAGACAGCTTTATTTTTATAATGATTCAGATTTTTATTATATTTCAGATGAAATTTCTTTTCTTCAAAATTTATCAAAGAGTGAAGTATCAAAAAATGGGCTAATTCAACTTGCAGTTTTTCAGGCAACTCTATATCCTTACAGTCTTTACGAGAAAATTGTATCAATTCCTCTGAACAGTATATTACATTTGAAAAATTCAGATTATAAATTTGAAAGATTATCAATTCCTGATTATAAAGAAATTAATATTGATGAAGCTATTAAAAGGCTTGATGAAGTGTTTGAAAAAGATTTAGAAAATTGTGGCGATAAACCCTATCACATGTATTCAGGCGGAGTTGATTCTTCGATAGTGTTCTGGCATTTAAGAAACAAAGAGACAACAGCGGGTTCTTCAATCTATACAAGAACAGATAACAGCGATGTTTCAAGAGGAATAAAGTTTTTTAATAAATTTAAACAGAATATAATACATTTAGAACCGAAAAAATATCTTGAAACTTTGAGAGAATATAAATATTTTAATCCTTATATATGTCCTGGAACTATTGATGATTTATTCCACTGTCAGGCAGCTTTTGATTCAGGCTGCACCTCTATTGTTAATGGACACGGTTCAGATGAACTTATGGCTGCTTATCTTTTTGAAGAAAAAAATGATATGAAAAATGTGAATTATTATATGAATAAATATTCAATGCTCAAACTTAAATTCCTGACTGAATTTTTTGAAATTGAAACAATATGGGATACTGTTGAAAATACTATGGCACCTTTTGACTTGAAAACACTTAAAGGAAAAATAATGTGGATAATGGAATTTCATCAGGTACCGCTTCAGCTTTCACTTATGGAAAATAATTCCCGGAAAGTTAACAATATAAAAAGATTTATGCCATTTTCAAGTCGGGATTTTTTTAAAATAGTTTTAAGTTTACCAGAGGATTTGATAGCAAACAATGGAATAGCCGAATATGTTTTAAGATACTGGGCAAGAAATTTTCTTCCCGTTAATCTGTGGGCAAAAGAAAAGAAAACTTTTGAAGTAGATCAGGAAAAAATTGTAAATTCTGAACCAGAATTAGTCAAAAAAATTTTTTACGAAAAATATGAATATTGGAAAAAATTTTTAAAAATCCAGAATACCGATAAAGCATTTCAAGAATTTCAAAAACTTTTTCCTAATGAACAAATCAATTTTCTTCTTTACCTGAGCCAAATTTGATGGGGTCAGATCGTCCATTATCTATTAAAATTATCCATTAAAAAAACAATTTACACATTTTCTTTAAAAATTTAGACTCCATTTTTTTCATCATCCAGATTTCAGAAATTCTTTTTATCATAAATGACATTGTGGGGAATGAATGCTGTAAAAAAAGTATGTTGTATAGTTTAATATTGTATTGAATTGCCATTGCAAACTCGTTTATCATTTCCCCTGAACCTTCGCCGATTATTCGAGCACCATATATTTTTCCAAAAGATGAAACATAAACTTCAATTTCACCATTATCTATTTTTTCAGCTATGGCAGCGCCATAATCACTATAATTTGTTTTGACAATTTCGTATTTTATTCCGGATTTTTCCAGTTCATACTGACTTTTGCCAACAACAGAAATTTGAGGGTCTGTAAATACAGTCCATGGTATTACATAGTTTTTAAAATTCTTTTTAGCAAAAAATGGAAGCATTGAGTTCATTAAAGCAATCATACCCTGATGCATGGCAGCATGAGATAAAAGATAATATCCGTTAGAATCACCAGGAGCATAAATGTTTTTTATGTTGGTTTGCAAGTATTTGTTTACAGAAATTCCTTTGGATGAATATTTAATTCCAGCATTATCTAATTTAAGATTTTTACCATCAAAAGTTCTTCCAGCTGCTACAAGAAGAATTTCACCAGTCAAAATTTCATCGTTTTCTGTAATTACATTAATTAAATTTTCAGATTTTTCTACTTTTGTTATTTTTGTTGAATTTTTTACAATTATTCCTTCTTCTTTAAAAACTTCTTCTAAAATTGAAGCTTTATTTTTCTGAGATCCATGAATAAGATTAGGGTCGGTATGGACAAGAGATACTTTTGTTCCAAGTCTGCTGAATGCTTGAGCCATTTCACATCCGATTGCACCACCGCCTATAATAACCATTGAAGAAGGGATTTTTTCAAGATTAAAAATGTTTTCGTTAGTATGAACTTTAACAGATTCAATTCCTGGAATTGGCGGAATAAAAGGGGATGTTCCAGTTGCAATATATATTCTTTTGGATGTTAACAAATTTTCCCCAGCGCGGACTGTGTGTTTATTTACAAATTCAGCACTTTCATAAAAAATTTCAACTTTATCCAACATTTTTTCCATTTTTTTATCATGAATAAAATCTAAATCTTTCTGAATAGCAGGGAATATTGAGTTTTCCGAGGAGATTTTGGAATTGGAAATTTTATCAGCTATTTTAACATTTTTAGAATATCTCAGTAATGCTTTGCTGGGAATACAACCAACATTCATACATTCGCCACCAATTCTTCTTTTTTCAATCGCAGCTACTTTTAATCCCATTTCTGCAGCCATAGCAGAAACAGCCATTCCGGCAGGACCAAGACCAATAACAAGCACATCATAGTTATATTTCATAAAATACTCCTTATGTAAAAGTTATATAATTATAATCGAATATAATTATATATTAATATAAAAAACACTATCTGTCAAGTCGGATTTGAAAATCCACAATGGACGATCTGACCCCACGATATTTTGCTTATAGAAAAGATTTGAGGTATAATGAAAATAAAAAATGGAGATAAAATTTATGAAAATTTATATTTCAGTTGATATGGAAGGTTTTGCTGGTAATACTTCGTGGAATCAGGAAGGTAAAGATAGAGAAATAGTCAGAAACAATATGATTGAACAGGTTAAATGGCTTATTGAGGGTATAAAACAGAGTGATTTAAATAAAAAAATTACTCAGATTACAATAGCAGATTCTCATGCAAACGGTGAAAACCTTTTATACAGTATAACTGAAGAAGATGACAGGATTTTTCTTATCAGTGGTTATCCGCGCGACAAATACATGATGCCTCAGCTTAACGAAAGTTATAATCATGTTTTTTTAGCAGGTTATCATGCAGGAACTGGTGTTTTTAATGGTAATATGGATCATACTTATTCTGGAAGCTGTGTAAGAAAACTTGAAATTAATGGTGTCAGAATGAGTGAGGCATTGATTAATGCGATTTACGCTGTATGGCAGAAATCAGCTGTTACTTTAATTACTGGGGATGAAATTTTAAAAGAAGAATTAGAAAATCAGAATTTACTCAAAAATTATGAATTTGTTTCTTTAAAAAGAGGACTGGGTAGATTTTCAGCAGTTAATTTTCCTAAAAATGTTATAAAAAAGCAAACTATTGATGCTGTAAAAAAAGTTTTAAGTAAAAAATTTGAAATTAAAAAAACAACTTTATCAAAAGATTTTACAATGAAAGTTGAGCTTACTAATACAACTATGGCAGATTTTGTTGAGCTCATACCATGTGTAAAAAGAACAGATGGTACAAATATTGAATACAAAAATGCGGATTTTTCAAAAATTATGGATTGTATTATGGCAGTAACATTACTTGCAGCTCACGGAAAATAAACTGACTTTAATTTTCTGACCGCCTAAGGATGATACTTTTACAGAAGACACTGCTGAAGCAAATTCAGCACATTTTCTGTAATCCCAGTTTTGTAATAATCCATAAATGAAAGCACCATGAAAAATATCCCCGCAGCCAGTGGTATCTACAACATGAGGATTATAAACAGCGGGAGTTTCAAAAAAATCATGACCATCATAAAAAATACTTCCATTTTTCCCTAATGTAACGCCTGAAAGCTGGGTGTTTTCGGTAAAAATTTTCTTTAAAAAACCATGAAAATCATAATTGTTTTTATAATATTCTTTCATAAACTGATATGAAGCGATTTTATAATCACATTTTTCCATTAATTCAATAATACCTGGTTTTAAAGCACCAATATCAATCATGGAAGGTATTTTGCCGGCAGCTTTTTTTAAAAATTTCAGACTTGTTTCGGGAACCGAACCATCAACATGAATAAAATTTGTTTGTGAAATTATCTCATCAACAGTGTTTTCAGAAAAATCAGGTTCCATTTTATCACCTTTAATTGAAAAAACAGTTCTGTGGCCTGAGTTTTTAAGCGCAACACAGAAAGCAAAAGGGCTTCTGATAGCTGATTTAATCTGAGTATATTCTGTATCAACTTTGTTTTTATTTAATGTTTTTAAAATAAATTTACCAAAATCATCATCCCCTAAAACACCAGCAAACTTAGTATTTAAGCCAAGTTTTGAAAGCACAGTCAAAGCAGTGCCGACAGGACCACCCCCTTGAATATCAAGACTGCATAATTTAACTTTATTATCCACTTCAGGATAAAATGGAGAAAGAGCCATATAATCACATGCAGCTGTTCCGATTCCTAAAACAGATTTTGAGTTTTCCATATAATAATACTATATTTTTTTATGAAAAATTCAACACAATAAGGCTTAAATAAGTTATAATTATATAAAATATTTTTATAATGGAGAAAAAATGATTTTAAAACTTCCAAAACTTGAAACTGAAAGACTGGTATTGAGACCTTTTACGCTTGAAGATGCTACACTTGTTCAAAAATATGCCGGGGATAAAAGAATATATCAGACAACTTCCAATATTCCACATCCCTACGAAAATGGAATGGCTGAATGGTGGATTTCAACACATGCCACAACTTTTTTTGAGAAAAAAGGAGTGGTTCTTGCAATTACTTTAAAAGAAAATGGTGAATTAATAGGTGCAATTGGACTTCATGCGGACACCGAAAATAAAAGGGCAGAGCTTGGATACTGGATAGCTCCTGAATACTGGGGTAAGGGTTTCTGCACCGAAAGTGCTGGGGTTTTAATCAAATATGGATTTGAAGTTTTAGAATATCATAGAATATATGCGTGTTATTTTAAAGAAAATAAAGCTTCAGGCAGAGTAATGGAAAAAATTGGAATGAAAAAAGAAGGAGAATTGGTTGATCATATTTACAAAGATGGTAAGTTTCATACCGCAGTTTATTATGGAATAATTAATCCAGCATAATATTGTTGTATTATGTACAATTCAGAAATATAATAGTGAAAAATTAAATAGAAGAATTACCGGAAGGATTTAAAATTTTGATTAAAAGAGAATTGTATAATATTATATTTAAGTCTGATTCAAAAAAAGGAAAAATTTTTGATATTGTTCTTTTAATTCTGATTTTACTTTCTGTTTTAAATGTCATGCTTGAAAGTGTTGAAAGCATTAATAGTAAACATAATTTCATAATAAGACTTTTAGAATGGATTTTTACAGTAATTTTCACAATTGAGTATTTTTTGAGAATATATTCAATTAAGATTAAAAAATCCTATATTTTCAGTTTTTATGGGGTTATAGATTTAATTTCATTTTTACCTTCTTATTTTTCTTTTTTTATTCCAGGACTAAACTCGCTTAAAGTATTAAGAACAGTTAGATTTATTAGAATTTTCAGAATATTGAAATTATCCAGATATCTGGAAGAAGTATATTATTTGAAAAAAGCTCTGATTAAAAGCAAATCAAAAATACTAGTTTTTCTTACAATTATTTTTT
>JBAZDD010000085.1:0-8078 GCA_041654635.1 Candidatus Muiribacteriota bacterium | reverse complement strand
TGATGAAAAATAGTAAAGAATTAGTATTCCAAAAATCATATTAAATAAAATACTGTAAAAATTTAAGAATGTCCCAAACATTATAAATCCAGCTACTGGAACAATTATCATCATGTACGCAATTGATATGAACCAGTAAAAACCTGAAATTCTCTTTTTATAACTCTGATACCCTGCCATAAAAAAAATAAATCCAAATACAGCAGAATAAAAAGTTGAAAGTGTTGTAAAGTAAGGAAAAGGAATTATATATGACAGTGTATCAAAAATAGCCTGGTAATTGATGGTTTTAATACCTATTTCACGACAAATTGCAAAAATTACATACGTATAGTTTATCAACCACATGAAAATACCAGAGATTGCAAAAAACAGTAACTTTTTACTGGTATTGTCTGACATACTCACAAGCTACCTCTTCTCTGGTAAATTTTTTCATTCCCAATTCATAACCAATTTTAATATATTCTGGAATTGATTTCAAATCTGCCCATTTGTAATTTTCCGGTTTTGTAAAAAATTCTTCTGGTGTAAACTGGGCTGCTACTTTTCCGTTATTCATAACTACAACTGTATCTGAAAGAATAATCTCTGACGGATCATGAGTTATCATGATAACCCCTTTACCTTCTCTGTGAAGTTTTTTAATAAGATAATTAACTTCTTTTTTTCCACGAGAATCAAGCATGCTTGTTGGTTCATCGAATATTATATAATCAGGTTCAAACACAACTATGGAAGCAATTGCCAATCGTTGTTTCTGACCACCCGAAAGCATGTGCGGTGGTTTTCCTTTGCAATCGAGAAGCTCAACAAATTCAAGTATATCATCTACTCTTTTGTGCATTTCAATCCGCGGAATACAGAGATTTTCAAGAGCAAAAGCTACTTCTGTTTCTACAAGGGTTGAAACTAACTGATTTTCAGGATTTTGAAATATATATCCGACTTTCTGTCTAATGGCTTCAAAGTTTTTTTCCTCAACCTTAATACCATCTACAATAATTTCACCTGTATATGGATAGAGGATTCCATTGATTAATCTTGCAAGTGTTGATTTTCCAGAACCGTTTGGTCCAACTATAGAATAAAATTTTTGCTTTTCAAAATTTATTTCTGTATTAAATAAAACCCGGTCATCTTTTTGATGACCGGGATATGTAAAACATAGGTTTTTTATTTCAATCACACAAGTTCAATAAGAGACATTGAAGCGTTATCGCCTCTTCGTTCAACCAGTCTGTATATTCTTGTATAGCCACCTGGTCTGTCTTTATATTTAGGTGCTATTTCAGTAAAAAGTTTTGTTACAACGTCTTTTTTATAAATATATTTTCCAATTCTTCTTCTGTTGTTAAAGTTATCTTCTCTTGCTATTGTAATCATTTTTTCAGCTACACTTCTAAGTTCTTTTGATTTAGCAAGTGTTGTTTTCACTTTACCATGTTCAAAGAGTGAAGTGGAAAGGTTTCTAAGAAGTGAGTTTCTTGAAGCCATGTCTCTGCCTAATTCTCTTTTTCCACATCTATGTCTCATTTTTTTCCTCCTGATATCTAAAACAGTTTATTCTTCGGTATCATCATCTTCATCATTGCTCATTGCATCAAAGTTTTCATCAACTATTCCTTCACCTTTAAGTGCAAGTCCTAATTCAGCAAGTTTCTGTCTAATTTCCACCAGAGATTTTTTACCGAAATTTTTAATCTCCATCAATTCCTGAGGAGAATATTTTGTTAAATCACCTACTGTTTTTGCACTGACATATTTAAGACAGTTTTTACTTCTAACAGAAAGGTTAAGTTCGCCTATAGGAAGAGATGCTTTATCAATTCCAGCGATTTCTTCTGTTTCCTGTTTTACTTCTTCAATATATTCAGTAAAGTTAGTGAAAATCTGTGTGTATTCACTAAGATTTGTAATAGCATGAACCATTGCTCTTTCAACTTCGATACTGCCATTACAGTCAACATCCATAATAAGTCTTTCTCTGACTTCATTATTTTTTGTTGTGTATTTTTCAGTAAAATAACCAACTTTTTTTATTGGAGAAAAATTTGTATCCAAAATTATGTCTCCAATATTCTCTTTGAAATACTGGTTTTCTTCTTCATTACCATAGCCTTCGCCTCTGAGTAATTCTATTTCAAACGCAAGTATTCCACCAGGATTGATTGTTGCAATATACTGCTCTTTATTAATAACTTTCAATGTATTAATTTCAGGTATATCTCCTGCAAGAAGTTTTCCAGGTTTATCTTTTTCAACCCTGATAATAATATGGTCTTCCTGAAGAGAAAACACAACTTTTCTCAGGTTCATGATAATTTCCTGCACATCCTCAACCACTTCAGGTATGTATGAAAATTCATGCAGAGCAGCATCAAATTTAAGCTTTACAATTGCTGCGCCTGGTACGGTTATATATAACATTCTTCTAATAGCATTACCAAAAATTCTTCCTGTTCCCGGATTGAAGGATTCAAAAATAAATCTTCCGTATTCTGTGGTTTTTCTATTTTTGTCTTTCAAAAAGGTTACATTACTGAAAAAATTCATTTACCCTCCGTATTATCTCGAATAAAATTCGACGATTAACTGTTCTTTTATTGACTGATCAAGCAGGCTTCTTGAAGGTATTTCTTTGAAAACACCTTTTCTCTGCTCAGGATTGAATTCAATCCATTCACATGTTGTGCCAGCTTCTTTGTCATCAAGTATCTGTTTAACACGAGGTAATTGTTTTGATTTTTCTCTAAGTTCAACTGTATCCCCAGGTCTTACAATGTAAGAAGGTATATTAACTTTTTTACCGTTCACACGAATGTGACCATGTAAAATCATTTGTCTTGCTTCATTTCTTGAAGTAAACATTCCCATTCTGTAAATTACATTGTCAAGTCTTCTTTCAAGAATCTGAAGAAGAATTTCACCTGTAATACCTTTAGTTTTTGAAGCTTTTACATAATATAGATAAAACTGTTTTTCAAGAACACCGTAAATATTTCTAACTTTCTGTTTTTCCTGAAGCTGTAAACCGTATTCAGTGATTTTTCTTCTTCTTTTACCATGAATACCTGGTCTGAAATTTTTTCTTACAACTCCACATTTATCTGTAAAACATCTTTCACCTTTAAGAAATAGTTTTTCACCCTGATTTCTGCAAAGTCGGCAGGATGGTCCATTATATCTAGCCATTTAAGTTCCTCCTTACACTCTTCTTCGTTTAGGCGGTCTGCAACCATTGTGTGGAACAGGTGTAACGTCTTTAATAGCACGGATTTTAACACCAGCACCTTCAACGGCACGGATAGCTGATTCTCTTCCTGAACCAGGGCCTTTAACGTAAACTTCTGCTTCTCTGAGGTTGTACAGAGTTTTAGCTTTTTCAACAGCTGTCTGCGAAGCTATCTGAGCAGCATAAGGTGTTGATTTTCTAGCACCTCTGAAACCTAATCCACCTGCTGCAGCCCAGCAGAGTGCGTTTCCTTTTTTATCTGTAACAGTTACAATAGTGTTGTTGAAAGTAGCCTGAATATGAACAACACCTGAATCAATATTCTTTTTCTCTTTTTTCTTTCCTCTAGGTTTCGCCATATATTAACTCCTTACTTCTTTCTAGCAACGCCGACAGTTTTTTTAGCACCTTTTCGACCTCTTGCATTAGTTTTAGTTCTCTGACCTCTGCAAGGAAGACCTCTTCTGTGCCTTATTCCGCGGTAGCTGTTAATCTCTATAAGATTTTTAATATCCATAGTAACTTTTCTTCTTAAATCACCTTCAACAGTAATTTTATTATTAATAAAAGTCTGTATCTGTCTGATCTGGTCTTCAGAAAGGTCTTTAACCCTGATATCAGGATTCATTCCTAATTCTGCAAGCATTTTCTGGGATGTTGTCAGCCCAATACCATAAATATAGGTAAGAGCAATCTCTATCCTCTTATTTTTTGGTAAATCTACACCAGCAATACGAGCCATTTATTCCTCCTAAAGTTTAACCCTGTTTCTGTTTGTGCTTAACAATCGGGCATATAACCATCACACGACCGTTTCTTTTAATTACTTTGCACTTCTGACATATTTTTTTAACAGAAGATCTTACTTTCATAGTCATTTCCCCTTGTTCATTCTGTATTGTTGGTAAAGTTTAGCATATATTGAAAAATAGAGCAAACTTTTCCAACTCATATACCGGTGACCTTTTCCCATTTCCGATTACCTGCCGCGGTAATTTTGCTATCGAAAATGTGCCGCGGAAAAAAGCACCAGTTTAATTTATTTGAATCTATAGGTAATTCTCCCACGCTGTAAATCATAGGGAGTTAATTCAACTTTAACTTTATCCCCTGGAACTATTTTAATATAATGCATTCTCATTTTTCCGGAAATATGAGCTAAAACCATGTGTCCATTTTCAAGTTCTACTTTGAACATGGCATTTGGCAGGTTTTCCATTACTGTTCCCTGCACTTCAATTAAATCACTTCTCGCCATTAAGGCCCCCCTTGATTTTTAAAGCATTGTAAGTATTTCTACACCATTTTCTGTTAACACGCATGTATGTTCAAAATGTACAGATGGTTTTCTATCAGCAGTAACTACTGTCCATCCATCATCAAGAACTTCAACATCTTCAACACCGGCATTTATCATTGGTTCTATTGCGATTGCAAGCCCTGTTTTCAATTCCACCCCCTGATTCGGAAATCCATAATTAGGAACCTGAGGTGGTTCATGAAGATTTTTGCCAATTCCATGACCTACAAATGTTTTTACTACAGAAAAACCATTTTTTTCAGCATAATTTTCTATAGCATACCCAATGTCACCAAGTTTATTTCCGGCTATGAACTGATTAATGCCATTCATAAGTGCCTGATAACCTACTTCTAACAGCTTTTTTTTTATTTCATCAACTTCACCCACTCCATAAGAGAAGGCTGCGTCGCCATAAAAACCACTTTTAAAAACTCCAACATCAACACTGACTATATCACCTGAACGTATTATTCTATCTTTTGAAGGAATTCCATGAACAACTTCTTCGTTGATAGACACACAGAGAGTTCCAGGAAAAGCTGGCATGTCTCTATGAGGTTTATAACCTAAAAATGCAGGTTTTCCACCATTATTTATTATAAGATTATAAGCTTTCTTATCAAGTTCCCAGGTTGAAACTCCTGGTTTAATTTCACTTTTAAGCATATCAAGTACAAGCGCCACTATTTGATTGGGTTTTCTCATCTTCTTTATTTCATGCGGTGATTTCAATTTAATTATGCTCATAATATATTTATATAAATCCTGTTAATTTGATTTCTCTTTAATAATACCAATTATTTCTTCAAAAATTTCCATAAAATCTTTTTCCCCATGGACATCAATAAGTATTCCATGATTTTTGTAATAATTCACCAGAGGTCTGGTTGATTTATTATATACATTGAGTCTGCTTTTTATTGTATTCACTGTGTCGTCTTTTCTGTGAACTAATTTTTCACCATCTATGTCACATATTCCTTCCTGTTTAGGAGGATTGAATATAAAATTATAACTTGCACCACATTTCGGGCACACTCTTCTTGAAGACAGACGATTAATAATTTCTTCTTCAGAAACTTTGATTCTAAAAACAAAATCAAGCTTCTTGCCTATTTCTTCAAAATGACTGTCCAGAGCTTCAGCCTGAGAAATATTTCTTGGAAATCCATCAAGTATTACACCATTTTCAGCTTTGTCAATTCTTTTCAAAATCATGTTGATGACAAGTTCATCGGGTACAAGATTTCCGTTTTCCATATATTCTTTTGCCTGAAGCCCGAGTTCAGTCGCATTTTTTGTTTCTTCGCGAAGTATGTCACCTGGAGCAATATGCAAAATATTCAAATTTTTTTCCAGCAGTTTAGCCTGAGTTCCTTTACCGGCTCCAGGTGCACCAAGCAATAATATATTCATTATAGCCTCACTTCTTTTTAAGAAATCCTTCATAATGTCTTGTTAACATATGCGCTTCCATCTGTTTCATTGTATCTGAAGCAACACCAACAACTATAAGTAAAGCTGTTCCACCAAAGTAAAATGGAACTTTGAATGCTACTATAAGTATTGTCGGAACCAGCGCAATTGCAGCAAGGAATATTGAACCTGCAAGAGTAATTCTTACCATTACTCTGTCAATAAATTCAGCAGTCCATCTTCCAGCTCTTATTCCAGGGATAAATCCACCATATTTTTTCATATTGTCTGCAAGTTCTTTTGGATTCATAACTATTGCTGTATAAAAGTAGGTAAATCCAATGATAAACAATGCATATAAAGTCATATGGAATGGATGATCAGGAGCAAACCATTTCCCTAAAGTTACAAGAGCATCGTAAAATCTACCTTGAATATCAAGGTTTCTTGTTATCATTTCTAAAACCATACCTGGAAATATCAATATTGATGAAGCAAATATAATTGGCATAACTCCAGACTGATTTACTCTTAAAGGAATATAAGTTGAATGTCCACCATAAACTCTTCTTCCAACAACTCTTTTTGCATACTGAACAGGTATTTTTCTTGTAGCTTCCTGAATTATTACTACAAAACCCACAATAGCAAGTGCAACTATAATAATCAAAACCATCCATGGAATTAGAAGTGGACTTTCCTGATAGTTTTTAAAAGTTGCAAATATTGCCTGTGGCAGTCTTGCCACTATACCTGCAAAAATAAGCATTGAAATACCATTACCAATACCTTTTTCGGTCATTTTTTCACCAAGCCACATTACAAATACAGCTCCAGCAGTCAGTGTAAGCACGGTGTTTATAACAAAGAAATAAAAGTTATTGGCCATGTATGGCGTTAAAACATTATAATTTCTCAGCATTAAACTCATACCAAAACCCTGAAGTACTGCAATTACAACGGTGGCATATCTTGTGTACTGGGATATTTTCAATCTTCCTTCTTCTCCACCTTCTTTTGCAAGCTGCTCAAGAGAAGGTATTACATAAGTGAGAAGCTGGAATATAATAGATGCGTTAATATAAGGTGCGATTCCAAGTGCGAACACTGAAAATCTCAACAACGCACCACCTGAAAAAAGGTCTAAAAAACCTAATATTCCACCGCCAGCACTTCCAAATAAATTAGAAAGAGCTTTTGGGTCTATACCTGGAACAGGTATATGAGTTCCCAATCTGAATACTGCTATCATTCCAAGAGTAAACAGAATTCGGTTTTTCAACTCGGGAATATTAAAAATGTTTTTCAAATTTTTAATCATTAATCACCTCTGCTTTGACGGAAGCATCCTGAATTTTTTTAATTGCGGATTCGGAAAATTTGTGAGCGTGAACTGTAAGTTTTTTTTCTAAATTTCCATTACCTAAAACTTTAATTCCTCTTTTTTCGATTTTGCCGATAATTCCACTTGCCAGTAAAATTTCAGGAGTTACATCTGTTCCATTTTCAAAGCCGTTTAAACTGTCAATATTAATAATTGTCCAGTCACTTCTGAATCTTTTATTGTTAAATCCTCTTTTAGGTGCTCTTCGAACAAGAGGCATCTGTCCGCCTTCAAAACCATATCTGCGGGAGTAACCTGATCTTGATTTCTGACCATTTTCACCTCTGCCGCCAGTTTTTCCTAGACCAGAACCTGTTCCTCGTCCAACTCTTTTACGAGATTTTCTAGCACCTGGTGTCGCTTTAATAGTATCAAGAGTTATCATTGTTATTTCCTCCAGTCTTTATTCACACTTCTTTAACTTCCACAAGATGCTTAACAGTAGCTACCATTCCATCAATCTGTGGATTTCTTTCTTTTTTTACTACGCTGTTTATTTTTCGTAAGCCCAAAGCACGGAGAGTTGCTCTCTGATTTTCTGGTCTTCCTATCATACTTTTAACTAATTTTATTTCCAAAGCCATTTTTTCCTCCTGTCTCTAGACTTAAGCAAAAATCTTCTTAAGATCAACGCCTCTGATTTTAGCAATTTCATCAGCATTTCTCAACTGAAGTAAACCTTCGATTGTAGCTTTAACCATATTAATTTTGTTATTAGAACCCAGAGATTTGGTAAGAAT
>JBAZDD010000084.1:0-8116 GCA_041654635.1 Candidatus Muiribacteriota bacterium | reverse complement strand
GCGTTCTCTTATATTTTTATCAATTTTTTCTTCAATAACAGGGTCTAATGCACTTGTTGCTTCATCAAGTATGAGTATGGAAGGATTTATCGCAAGAGCACGTGCTATTTCGATTCTCTGTCTCTGCCCGCCTGAATAGTTCATTCCATTTTCTTTTACAAGCTGATCAAGTCCGCCAGGTCTAATCATTATTTCATCATAAATTTCAGCCGCTTTGAGAGCATTTAAAATTTCATCATCTGTTATTGAACTGTCCCATAATGTGATATTATCTCTTAAAGTTGCTTCAAATAAAGAAATATTCTGATCAACTACTGCAAGTGAATTACAGATTATATGTATATTTTCTCTGGTTCTTTCTTCATTATCAAATAATATTTTTCCATCCCATGGATTAGTCACTCCGCCGATTAATTTAGCAATAGTTGTTTTTCCACTTCCAGAACCTCCGACAAGTGCAACTCTTTTACCTGGTGTCAACTTGAGATTAAAATTTTCAATTAATGGTGGTTCAAGAAGATTATATCCAAAATTAATATTCTCAAGCGTTAGATTACCTTCAAGTTTAGCTTTATTTATGGAATAATCAACTTCCAACTGTCCTGCTAATTCATCGGTTTTATAATTTAATACATCATCAAGTCTGTTCATATCACCTTCAAGCTCCTGATACTGTGCACTTGAAACCATAATGTTTTTAACTGGTTCAAGAAAACTTGTCATAAGGGTCTGAAAAGCAATCAGCATACCGACACTCATTTGACCATTCATTACTTTAAATCCGCCAAGTGATAATATTATTATCATATTAATCATGGATAAAAAATCAGGCAGCTGTCCTAAGATTTGACTTGAAAGAGATATTCTCTGCTCTGTGTTTACAACAAGTGCTTGATATCCTGCCCATTTTTCAAAAAAATCATTTTCAGTTCCACCTGCTTTTATACTTTCGATTGCTGACAGCCCTGCCATTGAAGCACCCATTAATTTGCCGTTTTCAATCAATAATTTCTGGCTGGCTTCTTTTCTTTTTTCTTCAACTAATTTTAAAATTAAAATATTAGATAAAGTTATTGATACCACAATTAATGTGAGGGATTTATCGTAAAAAAACATTATTAAAGCATAGAAAAACAGAGTGATTAAATCAATTACGTTTGAAGTCAGTTTTTCTGCAATTACATTGGCTACTCTGTCATTAGAAAAAATTCTCATTCCAATTTCACCGGCAAATCGCTGATTAAAAAATTCAGCTGGAAGTCTTAATACGTGCCAGAAAAATTTTGTTGAATTTTTTATTGATATATGAGTTTCAAGCTTCAACAGATAGTGTTTTTGAATTCCTGTTACAATCATTCTGAAAATTGCTGTCAGAATCATACCAATCAACAGCGGTTTTATCCACGAATCCATGTTGTTTATCAGAATATCATCAACAAATATTTTGGAAAACACCGGAATTAATATCCCTGGTATAACAAGAAACAATCCGGCAAGAGTGATATAAGAAAGCACGGTCTGTAATCCGTCAAGTCTTTTAATCAATGATTTAATAATGGATTTTTTTTCACCTGATTTTTTAAAAGTATCGAGTTTTTTAAACACAATTGCAATCCCAGTGTAGGATTTATCAAATTCTTCAAAATGGATTTTTCTTTTCCCGGCAGCAGGGTCATTAAGATATACATAATTGCCCTTGAACCCTTCAAGCACAAGAAAATGATTGAAATTCCAGTGAATTATCATTGGTACAGGAAGAAATTTCAGTGCTTCGGGTTCTTTTCTATATGCTGTAACTTCAAATCCATATTTTCTACCTACTTTTAAAATGTTACTGGCTTTTACACCGTCTCTTGAAACTCCGGTTTCAATTCTCAGCTCTTCAAGCGGTTTGTATAATCCATAAGTTGCCATAATCATCGCAAGTGAAGCTGCTCCGCATTCAAGAGCTTCCATCTGTAGAATTGTAGGTGTTTTTACTCTTTTATATATTTTTTCGTTTTCCATTTAAATTCCCAGTCTTTTTCTTATTTCAGGTATAATGAAATTTATAGGACGAATTTCTGAAACTGTAATATTAACATCACATAAAGTTCCTGAGTAAATTTTTGAAGGTGGTCCACTTTTTGATGACCATTTGAATCCACTGACTGTTTCAGAATCAGTGTGAAGGTCTGCAAAAACTTCAATTGGAGCTCCATCCTGAGCAATTGTATTTATTAAAATTTCGTTTCCAAGTGTTTTCATCATAGCGTTTTTTGTAACTGGATATTCTGAAACTGAAGAAACACGGCCTAAAATATATCCAAATTCTTCTTTTTTTACAGTTGAAGGTGAAATTTCAACTTTCATTCCAGGTTTAATTTTTTTACCTAATGTTACAGGAATATAAACAACTGTTTCGAGTTCTTTTATCTGTTTTCCGATTAATTCAATTCTGACAAGTGACTGACCAGCGCTGATTATATCATTTTCTGTGGTTAATACTTCAATTACACGGCCATCATAAGGACTTACAATGCGGGTTCTGTCATTAAACATATCCTGTAATTCAATTATTCTTTTTTCCATATTTTTTATTTCATTATTAACTCTGGATATTTCTTCTATTCTCAGTTTTTCATTCTCAATTTTTGATAATTCTTTCTGTTTAATAAGGTTTTCATTTCGAGCAATTTCTTCATAAGCTGATTTTAATTCATTTTCTGTTAATGCTACCTGTTGTCTTGTAATAACTCGTTCTTTTACAAGAATTTTTTCACGGTCTATTTTATCTTTCAAAAAAGCAACTCTGTCATGAAGATTTTTAATTGACTGATTAAGAGCGTTTATTTCCTGTTCAATTAAAACTATCTGTATTGCTTCTTTTTCAGTTTTCAAAGCTTCAAGATTTTTTAAATCCTGTTTGAAATCTGCAAGTTTCTGCCGAGTGGTTTTTAATTCTTCAAGCAGTTCAAGCTGTTCAATTCTGCCAATAACATCACCTTTAGAAATAATATCATTAACTCTAATTCTTACATCTGTAACTTTGCCTTCTGAAATATGGGATATATCATAAATACCGCCTGTTTTTATAAGCATTCCAGTACCGGTAATACGATATGGGATTTTTCCAAAAAAACTCCAGAATAATAAAGAAACAATAATTAATGCTGAAGCTGCAAGTATAATCCAGCCTTTTAAACTGACAATGGTCAAAGTTTTATCAAGCTGTTCTGGAGAGGATAATCTGTCGAGAGCTGCTTTTCTGAATAAATACTGACTCATTTTTCCTCCAGAAAATTAAATTTTGAATTAACAACAATTTTTTTAACAATATTTTTATCAATTACATCACCATTTTTATCAAATTTATGAAATCCTGAAACGCCTTCGTAACTGTCGATATTTTTAATAAATTCGCTCAATTTGGCAGGCTGTGTGGTTTTGGTTGTGTTAATTGCATAAACAAGCAGGTTTAAAGTGTCATAAGCCTGAGCAGCCCATACATCAGGGTTTTCATTATATTTTTCATAAAATTCATTTTTAAAATTTTTGACAATTTTTCGATTTTCATTTGGATTGAAAACTGACATGGCAACTGTTCCTTCAACATCTTTTTCGCCAAGTGATATCAAATCGATATGGTCAAGACCATCACCACCGATTACTGGTTGAATAAATCCATTCTGTCTTGCGGTTTTAATAAATTCAGGACCAGCCGGCATTACGGCAGCAAGAAAGAAAGCATCAAATTCAAGATAACTCCAGTAATTTAAATCCACTCTGAATTCTCTTTCTGAGCCTGATTCAAAAGGTCGTCTGTCAACAATGTTAATCCCTGACAGAGTTGCTTTGTCTTCAAAAGAATTTGCTAGTGCCCGTCCATAATCAGTTTTTTCATAATATATTACAACATTTTTATATTTTTTCTCTATAAAATACTCAGCTGCTTCTTTACCAATAAAGTAGTCAGAAGGAATTGTTCTAATAACATAATCAAAACCCTGATTTGTAATTTGTGGATTGGTAGAGCCAGGGGTCATCATTAAAATACCAAAACTGTTATAAATTGCTGAAGTTGGCAGCGAAATATAAGAATCTCTGTGACCGATTACTGCAAAAATATCTTTGTTTGCCCCAAATTCATTGGCAACTTTCAGACCATCTGTTACAGAAGATTTATCATCTTTAAAAATAAATTCAATTTTTTTATTATCAAGAACACCTTTTTGATTGATTTTTTCTTTTGCCAGATTCAATCCATTAAGAAAACTTTCAGAATAATCTTCAAGTGGCCATGCTATTCCAATATAAATTGTATCTTTCTTATATTTTTCATGGTATTTATTTCTTGCTTCACTGTTTGATAAATTACTGCATGCTGTTAATAATCCGATTAATAACAATAAAAAAAATATTTTATTAAATTTCATTATATCCCCTCAATTATAATCTCTTTAAACAGGAGAATATTTTACAATAAAGTATGTGTATATGTAAAATTTATTGACTAATTATATTTTAAGTGGTAATTTCTACCTATGAAATGGTCAAAATATAATTTTTTATTCAAATCAGAAAAATATGGCTATCTTCTCTTTAATTCTCAATCCAATACTTTTGCAGAGCTTGATGAAAAAACTTATAATGAGATTGAAAAAATTAGAAAAAATCCTGACAATTATGATTACAATGAAAATTTCGGATTATACATTCAACTTTTAACAGGTAAAATTCTTCTTGAAGACCATGAAAATCCATTGATAGATATGAAGTTTCAAATTGATTTAACGAAATATTCTTCATCTATATTATATTTGACAATAGCTCCCACAACTGAATGTAATTTTAACTGTCCTTACTGTTTTGAAGAATCCAGAAAACCTGTTCACATGTCAGAAGAAACTGAAAATAATATTATCAAATTTATAAAAAAAATGAATACCGGATTATATAAAATTACATGGTATGGTGGTGAACCGTTACTTGGCTGGAATAATATCCAGTCTTTAACTAAAAAATTCAGAGAAAACAATTTGAAGTTTACTGCGTCAATGGTAAGTAATGGTTATGCATTTGATGCTGAAAAAGTTTCAAAGCTTAAAGAATATAATATTAAAAATATTCAGATTACACTTGATGGACTTGAACAGACACATAACAAAAAAAGACCTTTGTTAAATGGTGATAATACTTTTAAAAAAATTCTCGAAAATATTCACCTGATTTTAGAAAAAGCTGAGTGTTATTTAAGCATAAGAGTAAATATTGATAAGTCTAATATTGATGAATATCATGAATTACACGGTTTTTTAATGGAAAAATTCAGTAAATTCAAATCTCGATTTAATGTTTACCCTGGTATAGTATTAAATCTGGAGCAAAGTTGCTCTAATTCAAGCTCGTGCCTTCTTGATAAAAGTGGTGTTTCAAATTTTATGATTTCTGCTTACAAAAATCACAATATTAAAGATTTACAGTTTTTTCCAGATGTGATTTTTCAGGCTTGTACAGCCAATGCACTTTATAGATATGTGGTTGGTCCTGATGGGGAACTTTATAAATGCTGGCATCATATTGGAAACCCTGAAATGGTAGTTGGTAATGTGGATGAAGAAAAAATGTCCCTGAATACTCAACTTATTGCTAAATTTATTACAGGAACAGAACCTTTTACTGATGAAAAATGTGTTAACTGCTTTTTTTTACCTCTGTGCAACGGTGGATGTCCACATCTGGTTTATCTTAACAGATTCGAAAATAAAAAATTTGATCTGTGTTCAGTTTTTAAATCAAATATTAAAGAGTTTCTTGAAATTTATTATGAAATAAAAAATTCGCAAATTAATTAAAAATCAGCAATTCTCAATTTAGGATTTTAGTCGTCATATACTCATTTTTTACACTTAAAACATGCGGAATAAGTCTTCTTTTATAAAGATTTATCATTTTTTTATTTTCAACAATACAATTGCAAACTGCAAAATTATATTTATCCCAGTCCTGCATTAAAAGTGAATTTGCCATCATGTTATATGCACCTTTTGAATTTCTGTAATCTCTGAATAAATAACATGAACTGTAATTTAAATAATTTTCTCTTAAAGAAGATGTTATCAACCAGCCTACAGGTTTATCCTCATGAATTAAAAATATACTGTTTGAGTGTTCAAAACTATCTAAAAATTTTTCTGGTGAAAGTTCAATTTTATCCCAATCCTCTTTTTCAGGATGTGAGTCAAGATAATCTATGAATTTATCATAATAATCCTTGAATTTTACGATTTCAAATGGAGCAGTTTTGAGGAAAGTATTAATAAAATCGGCTTTAAGTATGTTTCTGTCTGCTCTCATAATATATTTTTTCAGCTCAAAATCCGAGTATTTTTTTTGTTTGAATATATCTGAATATAATAAATTTTCTGAAGACGGCTCATCGTAATTTATTAAAAAAGAATATGCAATGTGTTTAATGTTGTTTTTATCAGCAAAAAAATCAATCTGATCAAGATAATCTGCAAATAAATCCGGGTCATAATTATTTTCGTTGTTTTTAAAAAGTAAAATTTTAATAAATTTTTTTTCTTTTAATAAAAGTATGTAAGAAGTAATAGAATTAAATAATTCCTGATAAATAACGTAATAGTTATCATTGTTCTCCATGTTAATTAAATAGCCAAGTGGAGAGTTTTTAATTTTTTCAATGTTAAAATTATTTTTCATAAAAATTAAAAAAAGGCTAAAAAAATTTTTAGCCTTTTTATATTAAATCCATTTTTTTTATTAATTGATTAAACAGAAATCTTTACAACCGCCTCCGCCACTTACAGCGTCTAAATCAGCTTCGTTTAAAGTTTCGCCTACAAATTTAGGAAGAACAAGAGTTTCGTTATATCCAGGTTTTGTTTCGATAACGTTTAATTTGAAATCTGCTGGTATATCTTTACCGGTTAATTCTTTTACAACTTCAGCAGTATTATTTAACACTCTTTCTCTGAATTTTTTATCAGTTGCTGCTTTCTGTTTGATGGTGTTTATAACATTTTTTGTTTCCTGCGCTGTCCAATTACTCATTTGATGCCCTCCTGTTAAATGTTTAACAAATGTTATCACTAAATTTTATAAAAAGCAATATTTTTAGTTAAAAAAAAATACAAGTAACCAGCTCATGTGTTTATAACACAAAAATTTTTACAGACAGCTCCACCACTGACTGCATCCAGATCATCTTCATTTAAAGTATCACCAATAAAATTTGGAAGAACAAGAGTTTCGCTATATCCAGGTTTTGTTTCGATAACGTTTAATTTAAAATCTGCTGGTATATCTTTACCAGTCAATTCTTTTACAACTTCAGAAGTGTTATTTAACACTCTTTCTCTGAATTTTTTATCAGTTGCTGATTTCTGTTTGATTGTGTCTATAACTTTTTTTACTTCCTGCGGTGTCCAATTACTCATTTGAATCCCCCTGTTAAATATTTAATATTAAAAACTTTAACACATAACCATATTTTACCATCTTACACCTGCGCCAGATACTTTATCAAGGTCACTGTCTGATAATTTTTCACCAGTATAATCTGGTAAAACAACAGTGTGGATAACACCAGGCTGATTTTCAATAAATTTAATTCTGTGATTTTCAGGTAAACTTTTACCAGTCAATTCTTTTACAACACTGTTAGAATCAGTTAAAACTCTGTTTCTGAAATCTTTGTCACTTGTGCTTTTTTTAATAATCTGTCTTACAACATTATCAAGTTCAGCATTAGTCCAATCAGCCATAAATCCTCCGATAATAAAATTGAAATCGGTTAAATATTAACATAAAAGTTTAAAAAAAGCGAGTAAAACGCAAAAAAAACGCGAATGAAACGGGAAAGAAACGCGGGTGAACCTTAAGTGCCGTAATCCGATAATGCAAGAACAATGCTTTTAAGGTTCATTAATATTATTAATTAGATAAAAACCATTTATGGAATGGGATGAATTTTATTTGATATGTTTTGTTGTACCATTCAATTTCTTCTGTTTTTTCAAATTCAGAATTAAGTATTACAAGTTCATTGCAGTTTAAATCATTACTCGCATGGATTAAACCCCGAATTTCTCTTTCTCTTGTTTCCTGATTT
>JBAZDD010000083.1:0-8255 GCA_041654635.1 Candidatus Muiribacteriota bacterium | reverse complement strand
CTGTAATTTGGTCAAATTATTAATTTTTAGAGCTAATTCAGGTGCTTTGCTTTCATAAAATTTTCTGATTGATTCAGGTGAAATTGAAAACGCAATTATGCAATTTTTTTTATTTGCATTTTTTATGAATGTTTCAGGAACTAATGCTTTTGTTCTGAATTCTATTTGAATTTTATCAGATAATTTAAACAATTCGTTTGTGAGTGTTTCAGAAAATGGAATAATATTTTCAAATAAAAATGAATCAAAATTTTCACCTGCATTTAATAATAATTTTTTTGAATAATTCAGCATTGACAACTCTGAGATAATCTTATCTATTTCAGGAAATATTCTGATTAATGGATTGTTATTAAAACGAGCTTTTGGAAAACAGTAAACACAGTCATATATACAACCTGAACCCCATCTTAAAACATATTCACCTTTTCCTCTTACACCTTCACCGTAATCATAGGGGAGAATATAATTGTTTTTTCTCGGAGAAATTATTATATTAATTTCGTTTTTATCATATTCCATTTCTGAAGAATATGGAATATAATTTTTTATTTTTTCAAGATATGGATTATGTTGTTTTAATTGTTCGTCAAGGTATATTTGCATTTTTTAACATCTCTTCAAATTTGATAAGTTCAGGTTGAATTTTTTTTAATATCTGGATTTTTTCATGCTCTGTAATTTTTGAATTGTTCATAAAAATCAACTTGTAGTCGGATGTTTCAAATAATGGGTGATAATCAAATTTAACATTCAATTTTAATAATTCTTTTTCTATTTTTTTGGCAGATTGCAGTAAGTGGAAATATGTCGGATATTTTAAACCAAGAATATAATCCATCAATTTCTGAGTGTTAGCTTTTTTATTTGAAATATTCAATGAGTTTGATTCTGATTTTAAAAAATTCTCAATAATATGTTCTACGGAAATATTATATATTTTTGTGAAATTTTTGATTTCTTCCAGTTGATTAAAACTAAAATTAAAAAGTTCTGTATTATTCATTTATTGTTGCGGGTAACTGACCGGTCTGTATTGAATCAGCATCTACAAACTCAATTTGAAAATTAAATGGTCCGAGTGAGTAAACCGGGTCTTTAAAATTCGCTTTAAGATAAACTCTTCTTCCATATGTTTTAAGTGTCTGTGATATATCATAAATTTCAACTGGATGAACAAAATAATCAGTGTTAATCAGAGCATTTCTTTCTTTAAGTAACTCTTCAAGATGAGAAAAAAATATGTTTACAGCATTAAATACAGCTTTCATGTCCCATGCTCCATCAATATAAAATGGGCTGGTAATAGAACTGCCTGGTTCTATTATTTTGATTTCAGATATTGCAATCATATCAAACTCATTACCTTCTGATTTAAGTGTAAGATTGGATGAGGCAACTGTTTTGAGAAAGAATCTGACTGGTGAGTTAGCTATAATCTGGGCTTTTTCTTCAATATCTTCGTTGTATTCTTCAAAAAACTCACTCTGTGGTCGTGTCTGAATTCCAGCTTCTCTTACTTTCCAGTAGGATTTAGCAAAAAGATTTTTTATCTGTTCAACCACTTTATCGTAAGATGTATTTGCTTCAATAATTTCAAATGAAATCATTTCATTAACTTCAAAAACTATAACACTCTGGCGAAGCTCTCTGTAAAATTCTCTTAATTTTCGTATTTCAGTTTTTCTTTCAATTATTTCATCATTCAAGTTTTTGATTGTTGTTATTGCTGTATTTTTTTCATTTGTGAGATTATCATTTATTTCAGTGAGTTTTCTGATTTCTGTTTTGATTTCTTCCATTTTAAAGAGAGCTACTCGGACATCTTCGGAGATTATTGTGGCAAAAGCCAGTGTTATTATTGTGATAATAATACCGAAAGATATTGTTATCAGTGTAGCAGTCTGTCTTGGTCTGAGTCCATAAATGGATATTTTTTTCTTACCCATTCTGAAACCAACCATATCACCAATGTAAGCAAGTAATCCAGAAAACAGGATAATTCCAAATATCTTAATAAAACCTTCACTCATAGTCGGAATTTTTCTCCTAAGTAGAATTGTCTTGCTGTTGGATCGTTGGCAATTGAATCTGCCGAACCCTCAACCATAATCTCTCCACTGTTCATAACATAGGCTCTTTCTGTTATCTGTAGTGTTTCTCTGACATTGTGGTCGGTTATGAGTATTCCCAGACCTTTAGCTTTCAATTCAGAAATAATTTCCTGAATGTCAGCTACTGCAATTGGATCAACACCTGCAAATGGTTCATCAAGCAGAAGAAAGTGAGGGTTTGTGCAAATAGCTCTCGCGATTTCAACTCTTCTTCTTTCGCCACCTGAAAGAGAAAATCCCATATTTTTTCTTATATGATTGATTTTAAGTTCATCAAGAAGTTCATCAACTTTAAAATGCTGTTCTTTTTTTGTTAAATTCGTAAATTGAAGTATGGATAGAATGTTATCTTCCACTGTCAATTTTCTGAAAATGCTTGGTTCCTGGGGAAGATATCCAATACCTTTTCTTGATCTTTTATACATCGGAAGTTCAGTTATATTCTGATTATTGAAGAAAATGTTGCCGGTTTTTGGTATAACCAGTCCAACTATCATATAGAAAGTTGTTGTTTTTCCAGCCCCATTTGGTCCGAGCAATCCTACGATTTCACCTTTGGTAAGAGTAATAGAAACATTATTAACAACTGTTCTGCCTGAATATACTTTAACTAAATCATCAGCTTTTATTGTCTGCACCATTTTATCTCCATTACTTTATCTAAAATAAAGAATACAATAATAATACTTATTAATCAAGGTTGGTTTTTTAAAGATTTTTTATAAAAAAACATGCCACCTAAATATAAAATTACCGTCTGTGCTATCATTATTGATATAAAATTCTCGGCTGAAACTCTTCCTCTTGACCAGCCAGTATAATATCCAGCCTGTGAGCTTAACAAAATTAAACCGAGAATCATATTTAATACGATGTATAATTGGACTGGCAATGAAAATACAGTAACTTTCCTTTTTTTGAAATAATTAGAAAAAAATATTGCACTCATCATCATAAAATATGTGAAAAAGAAAATATTATATATTGTAAGTAAAGTCAGGATTAAATTAACTCTGTATAAAACCAGCATAAATAAAGCCATCAATCCGCCAAAGAGAAGAAGGGGAGGGAAGAATAAATGAATTCTTGCTTTGTAAATGCTTTCTGTTTTTATAGGAAGTGATTTTAAAAATTCTATTTCTTCGTGATTATTTGAGAATAAATCAAAAAATACACGGGCAAAAAATGAGGCTGTTATAAGAAGAATTACTGCTTTATTAAGATATAATATTGATGTAACCATTTTTGTTTCAAGGTCTTTAAGAAAATAAACATTAAATAAAAATACCATTATCAATCCCGCAAACAGCCATAATTGCTGAAAATTAACGTTATTTCTGTAGAATAATACTTTCTCTTTTGTTTTCAGCAGATTTTCAGCAGATTTTTCAGCATTAATTTTAAACTCAATATTAGAGTTGTGATTTTCTTTTCTAATATGATGATATGGCTTATAAATCTTTTTAAACATGTAAAGCGCAATAAAGAAAAATATGAGTGAAACAGCAATGTTCAGAGTGAAAGCTATAATTATTCCTGTTGTGTTTGATTCCATGAATGAATAAAATATATTTTTGATAAACTCTGTTGGAAATATTGAAAAAATCGGATTTTTGAAGGATTCAAGATATTCAATTAAATCGGCATCACCTGTTCTTAAAAATCTTTCAGGTCTGATAAATCTGAATAAAACAATAAGAGAGGAGAGAAGAAAAATTGTAAATCCAGAAAGAAATTTTCTTGTATTTACACTTCCAAACATTTTAAGCGATAAAAGAATAATAATAAACCCTATACTTGTATAGGTTACTGCTACAAAACCCGCTGAAATAAATGATGTTATAAAATACCATGCACCAAGTTCAAAATTTTTTGTTATTGAAGATAGCGCACCAGCTGAGAAAATCAGAAACATTATTGAGCCGTAAATATATGCTCGAACAAATCGGTTTAAAAATACTGAGCGTTTTGAAAGTGGAAGTGAGAAAAGAAAAGGCAGTTCTGTATCGTAAAAAAGTATTGTAAAAAGCTGTATTATTAGTGATAAAGAGGCTATTGTAAAAAGAATAAATAAAAATAATGCCAGAAAATGGCCGAATACATAATAATATTCTGTCGGTTCCATATCGGTTGCCAGCATTTTGATTATTCTGTTATTCAGTGAAAGACTGACTGAAAAAAGTATGACAAGAATAAATCCATAGAAAAACTCGCCGGCAAAATTTCTTCTCTCAGTTTTTGCCAGAATAGAATATAAAAAACTCAATTTACTTTTCATTTAACCTCCATTTAATGCAGTGAATAAGTAACCGGGTCTTCGACCCTCGGTGAGTGAGACTGGAAGGTTTAAAGCGTTTGCTTACTCACTTACTCACTGTTTCTTCTTTAACTCACTTATTCACTGCTTCTCTTTTGCTTTTTCGGATTACTCATTACTCATCACTGATTACGGCTCCTATCTTACCCACTGGTTTTAAGGTTTATTCCCGTTTCTTTCGCGTTTCATTCGCGATTTATCCGCGATTCTCCGATTGCTCCTAAATCAGCTTCAGCAGCTCTTTATATTTTTCGCCACCTGTAAGATTTATAAACAAATCTTCAAGTACTTTTTCATTGTTTTCAGATTTGATTTTTTCAATTTCACCCTGTTTTATAACTTCACCATGATGTAAAACAATAATATTATCTGCAATTTTTTCAGCTATTTCTAAAATATGTGTTGAAACAAGGATTGTCTTACCTTTATTTTTTTCACTTATTAAAACCTCTTTTAAAATTTTTACCCCAACAGGATCTAATCCGTTGACAGGTTCATCAAGAAGAATTAAATCAGGCTCCTGAAATAAAACAGAAGTAATAGCCATTTTCTGTCTAATCCCTTTAGGCAGGTCAGAAACCGGTTTATCCAGATAATCCTTGAAATTAAAAAGGGAGGCAAATTTCTGTATTCTCTCATCAGTAAAGTTAAATTTTCTTAAACCTGATACAAGTTTAATAAATTCATAACCTGTGAGACTTTCATAGAAGAATGGATTTTCAAAAAGTAAAGCAGATTTCTGTTTGAATTCAATCTCATTACCGGGAAGTTTCAAACTGTCCCATATAATTTCGCCGGAAGTTGGAGGAAAAACGCCATCAATAGTTTTGAGTAGAGTGGTTTTTCCTGCACCATTTTCACCTATTAAAGCTGTAATTTTTCCTGGAGTCAGTTTAAGTGAAATATTTTTTAATATTTCTTTTCCATCTCTTTTGAAGTTTAAATTCTGTATTTTAATCATAAATCCTCCTGACAAAACTTTAAAAAATTAAAACCATTTTTTCTTTTTAAAAAAAATCATCATAAGCACAACAATTACTGCCATCACTCCGAGACTTGCAAAATATCCATATTTCCAGGATAATTCGGGCATATATTCAAAATTCATACCGTAAATACCGGCAATAAATGTCAGCGGAATAAAAATTGTTGATATAAGAGTAAGCACTTTCATCACAATATTCATATTATTACTTGAAATAGAAAGATGAATCTCAAGCATTCCTGATATAATTTCTCTGTAATTATCCGTTGTGTCAAGCAGATGAATTATATGATCATAAATATCTGAAAAATATATAGTACTCTGCTGAGTTATTAGTTCGTGATCATTTCTTCTTATTTTTGCCACGATTTCACGAGCCTGCCATATATTTTTTCGTAGAAAAAGAACTTCTCTTTTTAAAGTATTGATTTCTCTGATTATTTTTTCAGATGTATCTGATATAATTTTTTCTTCAAGTATTTCAATAGTATCACCGAGTTTTTCCAGCACAGGAAAATAGCTGTCAATAACAAAATCAAGAATTCTATATAATAAATAATCAGCCCCCATTTTCCTTATAATCCCTTTATTTTCAGAAATTCTTTCAACAATATGATTAAAAAAATCACTCTGAACTTCTTCTATTGAAAAAATCATTCCAGGTCTGAAAAAAATTGAAAGCTGATGATTTTCAAGAACATTATTTTCAGTCCAGTTAAAAATTTTGACAATAGTAAACAGTGTTTCCTGAAAATATTCAACCTTTTGAACATGGTCGGTGTTGTAAATATCTTCAATAGCTAGTGGATGAATATTAAGAGATTCACCAATTTTGTTTATCAGATAAGCATTTTTTACACTTCCTGCTTTTATCCATGAAACAGAATCACCATGTTTTTTTAGTTGAATATTATCAATATCGGTTTTTTCAGTAATGTTTTTTTTATCTATTGAAGAGGGATTATAGTTAATAACAAGAGAATTGTCGTTTATTGGAGTAAAATCTTTTTTTGGATATGAACCTGGAGGTGTTCCAATTTTATGCAGTTGATGTTTTCTTTTTTTTAAAATCATATCAATATGGTAACATTTAATTATTAAATTGTAAATTATTAACTATATAATCTGCTTTCAGCCTGTTTCCATCAGCAGTAAGATGTCCATCGTAAAAAAATAGATTATCAGTGTTTGAATAAGTTTTACTGATGGTATTGTTGAAATGATTGTAATTATCTATAAAATAAACATTGTCGTAATTTTCAACATTTTTTTTAATAAAATCATAATTTACTCTGAAATAATTCATGAAATAAACAGGAACGTTATAATCTCTGCAAATATGGACAATTTTCTCAACATCACTTAAAATCCATTCTGATATTTTATTTTCATAGGATTTTTCAGGCAATCTGTTCTCAATATCATTTAATTTTTCAGATAAATTGTTTCTTTTGTAAAAATCCATCAATTTTTCATAGGAATTATTCTTATTTGTTACATAATCAGTTAAATAAAGATTTTCAATCTGCTCAATTAAAATATGCTTTTCTTGGGGAGTTAAATTCATTAATTTTTCATAATAATCAGCTGCTTTAGTAAAATCCTGATTTTTCAGAGAGAGTTTTACAGCCAGTTCATAAGTCAATATTTGATTTTGATAATCTAATAAATCAAAAAAACTGAAAATATTATCAAGCTGAGATTGTGCTTCGATAATGAAATCATAATCAATCAGCTGATTTATAAAATAAAACGGAAGAAGAGAATTTTGACCTGCAAGTTCTGAAGTGTAATTTTTAACCTGGTTTGAAAAATATTTTGAATCATTTGTATTACCTTTGAGAAGAGATGTAATTAAAAGGAAATTATTAAAAAAAAATGATGGTTTGTCCATAATTTCAGAAAAATTATTTTGATTCTTGATTTTTTCAATAATCCATTCAAAACTACCAATATTTAATGATATATTCATTATCTCTTTAAGCAAAAAAACTTTTTCTTCGTTGAGAATTTTACATTTGTTAAATAAACCAGGATTGAGTTCAATCATTTTATTAATATATTCAGCAGTTTTATTTTTAAATTCCTTCGAATTCACATTGTAATAATAAGCAGATTTTATATAAAAAAGTTTATAAAAATCAGGGAATAGATTTTCAAGTTTTGATATAATGCTGTCAGCTTCTTCAAAATTACCAGTTTCAATAAGTAAATCAGTCAGAAAAACATAATTATCAGCATAATACGGTGATTTCTGAATTGAACTATTCAAAATTTCAATTGCTTTTACAGTATTATCTTGCTTTAGAGCAAGAATTGCTTCCAAGATAGCATAAATACTGTCATCAGGTTTTAATTCAAAAATCTTTTTCTCCCATTTTTCAGAATTGTTCAGGTTTGAGCTGTATTTATTTATAATAGAAGCAAAAAAGAGAGAACACAAATCACCTTTAAAATTGTTTAAAGAATTCTCAAGAAGATTATAATATTTTTCAAAATTTGAATTTGAATAAATGCATGTTGCAAAAACTGCGTTTGCTATTGCAATACTGTTATTAAAAAGTTTTAAACCTTTATCAGCGGTATCAAATGCTTTTTCAAAATCAAATAAAAAATTTTGAGCCAGAATCAAACCTGCATAATCATATTCATCTAAAGGATTTTCAGAAAAGCTTGACTCAGCCTTTAAATAATCAAAATTTGAAAGTAATTCATAACCTTTCTTATTTATATTCAGTGTTGAAGGATCAAGCGAATTAAAAAAAATATCTGATTTAAGATTAAATTTTTCAGGAATCAAATTTTCTGTTTTTAAAGAAAGATTTATTTGTGGATTTTC
>JBAZDD010000082.1:0-8263 GCA_041654635.1 Candidatus Muiribacteriota bacterium | reverse complement strand
TGTTACAAATGGATTTGTTCCAGGACCATCCGATGCTTCGGTAAAATCATCCGGGGATACTAAAGATCCTATGAAAGCCCTTAATTTTATTGAGAAATGTGAGGATAACGCAGTTTTTATACTTAAAGATTTTCATGTTTTTTTCGGAATAGATAACAGGGCACCGGAATTGAATTTAATCAGGAAATTAAGAGATTTAAGTCCAGTTCTGAAAAGTTCTAAAAATCCCAAAAGCATTATTATAACAGCACCCCGTGAAATATTACCGTTTGAGCTTCAGAAAGAAATTACAATACTCGAATTCTGCCTTCCTGGATATGAAGATATTATGGAAGTGCTTAACGAAATAATAGAAGCAAATAAAGCCACCGGAAAAATCGAAATTAACATGAATGAATATATTAAAGATAAAATTGTTAAAGCAGCTCAGGGATTGACATTACAGGAAGCTGAAAATGCTTTTGCCCGTGCTATGGTTGAAGATGGTAAGTTTGACATTAATGATGTTGATGTGATTTTTGAAGAAAAAAGACAGATTGTAAGAAAAACAGGTTTGCTTGAATTTGTAAATACACCTGTAAGTATAGAAGATGTTGGTGGACTTGGTAATCTGAAAAAATGGCTGAAAAAAAGGAATAATTCGTGGCTTGATAAAGCAAGGGAATATAATCTTCCTCTTCCTAAAGGTGTTTTAATTACCGGGGTTCCTGGCTGTGGTAAAAGTCTTGTTGCAAAAGCAATAAGTTCAATGTGGAAGCTTCCGCTTTTACGACTTGACATGGGAAAGGTTTTTCAGGGAATAGTTGGTTCAAGCGAAGAAAATATGAGAAAAGCGATTAACACCGCAGAAGCTGTTTCACCTTCAATTTTATGGATAGATGAAATCGAAAAAGGTTTTGCTGGTACTTCTTCAAGTGGTGACTCTGGAACAACAGCAAGAATATTTGGGACATTTCTGACATGGATGCAGGAAAAAACCAATCCTGTATTTGTAATTGCAACAGCAAATAATATTAATGTTCTTCCACCTGAATTTTTAAGAAAGGGCAGATTTGACGAAATTTTTTTTGTTGATATACCAACTATAAAGGAAAGGGAAGATATTCTCCTGCTCCATATGGTTAAACTTTTGAAAAACAGCAAAGCTCGTGGGAATTTCAAATTATCAAAAGAATTTGTAAAAAAATTGGCTGAAATTACTGAAGGTTATGTTGGTGCTGAAATTGAACAGGTAGTTGTTGCAGCTGTTTTTGAAGCATTTTCAGAAGATAGACATGTTGAGTATGAAGATTTTATTAAAAGTATCAAAAATACAGTTCCTCTTTCGGTAACTATGGCAGAAGAAATTTTAAGACTAAGAAACTGGGCGAATGTTAGAGCAGTATCTGCTACAGCAAAAGAAGATCAGGTTGAATATATACATACAAAAGAAAACAGTGATGAGAAAAAAAATGATGATATGGCTGAAGGGGTTTATAATTCAAGAGGTGGAAGAACAGTAGATATTTAAGTTATATAATTTAAAGGGGGGTCAGCAAATGTCCGTTGCTTTATGGGTGATACCAGTTGGTCTTGTAATGCGTGTTGCCATGGGTAAACAGAAATTTGAAGAATTTATCAATAATTCTCAGATTAGATATGAAATAAATGTAAAAGACGAATCGGAGCTTCTCTATTATCTCAAAAAATCAGGATTATCTGTTGAAAAGCTTGGAAAAAGCTATAAATCACATTATTTAAAAAATAGTAAAAGATATTTTTTCTGGGATAAAATTTTAAATAAATGGTATGCTTCATTTTCAAAATATGATGATTTTGAGACAATAGAAGAAATTTTTAATGTTATTGAGAAGGCAGCTGGGAAGGAACTTTTTGTTAATAAGTCTGAACAGAGTCAATCTTTAGAAGAAAATCCACTGCAAAAATTAATTTTCCCTACAGATTTTTGTGATGCTGACAGATTAAAAAGAGTGCTGACTAAATTTTCTATTCCAATAAATACTGATGAAAATGGAATAATTACAACAACTGTGGCAGGTGTTAAAATTATTTTTACTCCTTCTGAAACTGGACCATACACTTTTGAAGTTCAGGGTGTTGAAAATTTTGAAGAAATATTTTCCATGGTTAAAATTTTTGATGAAGATTATAAAGCTCAGATACAGCAGGATACTTATGTGAGAGTAAAAGAACAGGCTTCTGAATCAGGTTATGTAATTGAAAATGAAGAAAGACTTGAAGATAAAACTATTGTGCTTACAATAAATCTGGATTAAATATGATAGAATGCAAATCCTGTGGTAGAAAACTAAATATCAGGGCAAACTTCTGTAAATACTGCGGGAAAAAAATATCAGAATATTCAAAAACTATTTACGGGGCTGGCAGAGTAAGACTTTTCAAGTATAAACTTGAAGCCAGAGAAAACTTGAGTGTAAGTCCGAATATTCCAGAAAAAGATTTAGCATCAGTTCAAATAATGATTGGCAGAAAAATGAAACCGCATGAAGTTGCTCTTGGTTTATATGTTTCTTTAAACAGGAGAAAATTCATTATGCTTACAAATCTTGGAATATATTGGAATACTCAAACTGAAATACTTAATCGTTTAATGTATAATAACATAGAAGTACCAGCAATTTATTTTGAAAAATCCCATTCTATTGTAATAGGGGAAGAAGAGAAAATCTTTTGTGATATTCTAAACCCGTCAACTGCAAAAGAAATATGTATTTTTATTAATGGTGCCACAGGTCAGGATACTCTTGATGAAGCAGTTGTTAAATGGCATCTGAATGTTTCAGGTAAGATATATGGCCCTTTCGATTACAGCACAGTGCAGATTATGGCTAAAACAGGTCAGATAAACCCTTCAGAAACCAGAGTGAAAAAAGAATCTGATATAAAATGGAGTGATTTTTCTGTTTTAGGATTAACTGTAGCTGACAGAGAAAAAAATGTTTTTAAGAAAGAAAATACTGAAAAAGTTGAAAAATATGTTGATGGACTTATTGATTTGAATAAAGCAAATTATGATGAATTAATAAAAATTGATGGATTTGACAGTGTCAAGGCTGAAAGAATTATAAAATTAAGAAAGTCGAGCGGTAATTTTTCTTCAGTAAATGAAGCTTTGATTAAAGCAGAATTTAAACCACATGAAATTGCAGCTGTAAAAAAACTTGTAAAAGTTGATTATATAAGCGATAATTATAATAATGGCGATATAAAAAAAGCTGTAATAAAAACAGCATCAAAAAGAGTAGTGGATTACTAGAGAAACGCGAATGAAACGCGGGTGAAACGCGAATGAAACGCGGATGAATCTTAAGAGCCGTGAGAAGTGAGTAAGATTAATCAAAAACATAGAAGCTGCGGATGAAACGGGAGAGAAACGCGAATAAAACGCGGATGAAACGGGGATGAAACGCGAATAAATCGCGAATGAAACGGGAGAGAAACGCGAATAAAGCGCGGATGAAACGGGGATGAAACGCGAATAAATCGCGAGTGAAACGGGAATGAATCGAGGTGAAGATGAGTAAAAAACTGATTATAAAAATAAATCCAGATGGCTCAGTAAACGCTGAAACAAAAGGTATTAAAGGCGAAAAATGCCTTGATTATATTGAAATTGTAAAAAAACTGGTAAATGGTGAAGTATATGATTCCCATTTTACTGAAGAATATTATGAAAAAAATGAGCAGTATAATATAGAAAGCCAAGAAATAAAAAATAAGAAAATAACGGAAAAATTATGAAATTAAATGTATTTTCATATGTAACTAATACAAAAGTTGAAGGACCAGGAATCAGAAGCTGTATATGGGTTCAGGGTTGTTCAAAACAGTGTGCAGGTTGTTTTTCGCCTTATACATGGAAAAAAAACACAGCTCATAATTACGACATTGATACTTTATTTAATAAAATAACTGAAAATCAGTATATCGAAGGCATTACAATTTCCGGCGGCGAACCATTTGAACAGGCTGAACCAGTAAGCAGAATTGTTAAAAAAGCAAAAGCTAAAAAATTATCTGTGATAATACTTACTGGAAAAACTGATGAAGAGATTTTTAACTCTGAAAATACTTTTTATAAAGAAATAATTGATAATGTTGATGTATTAAAAACCGGACCTTTTGATGCTGAAAAAATCGATTACACTTATCATCTTAAAGGCTCTGAAAATCAGAAACTTCATTTTTTCACAGACATATACTGTCTGGATGATTTTTTAATTAGAAAAAACGAAATTGAATTAAGAATTCTTGAAAATGGCAGTATTTTACAGAATGGCACACCTCAGGCACTCGAAAAAAGTCAGCTTGGTGTAACAAAAATTTTATGAGCCATTCCCTGACCTATACCAATTTTTGAATCACCATTTTTAATAAAAACAAAACCAGCTCCAGGTGTTGTCGAAACCTCTACTTCAGAACCAATAAACACTCCCATTTCATATAATTTTTTCTTAAAAGAGTGTCCGCCATGAAAATCTGAAATAATAACTTTTTGACCTTTCGGTATTACAGAAAGGGGTACAAGTGTCATTTTAATACCTCGACTTTCACATTTTCTGCATTTTTATTTTCAATAATAATTTTTTTTGAGCCTATTTTAAGAATAATTTCAGTGTTGTTATTGCTTATCACAACAGCTTCGATTTTGGGTAATATTCCATTATTTATGAAAAATCGCCTGAGTTTTTTATCGCCGGATAATCTTGTCACAGCAATAGATTTTCCTGATTCAACAGTATTCAGATTTTGTTCTTTTTTATAAAAATTAATTTCAGGTTTTTTATTAGAGTTATAAAATTTGTGAAAAGAAGCAATATCACATTCATTATTTTTTAAATAAAGATCAAATTTTATTAATCTGTCAATTGTTTCGTTTGAAAGATGATGTTCAAGATTACAGGCTTCTTCCTGAGCTCTTTCTGAATCAATCCCAAGTGTTTCCTGAAGAAAGTTTAAAATAACTCTGTGTTTTTGAAAAATATCTCTTGCAATTTCTTCGCCAAGTTCAGTCAAAGCGATTGAGCCATATTTCTTATGAATAACTAAATTTTCTTTTTCGAGTGTTCTTACTGCACCCAGAGCAGATGGAGCACTTACGCTAAGATGCTGAGCAATTTTTTTAAGACGGACTATATCTTCTTCAAGCATAATAATATATATTGCTTCAAGATAATCTTCCATGTTTCTGGTTAAGTCCATAAGAGCTCCTTTTAGAACAGGCTAATAATTATATTTTATTTTAAAATAATGAAAAAGTCAACATTCATTTACGTTGACAATAATAAAATAAAATGTTAGTCTTAACTAAATTAAATTAAACTTTCAAAGGAGAATGTATGAATTTGACTGAACTTAAACAGGGAGAACGGGGTAAAATTTTGAAAATCACTGGTGACAAAATGCTTAAACAGCGGTTGATGACAATGGGATTTACTCAGAATGAAACAGTTAAAGTGGATAAATTTGCACCACTTGGTGACCCGGTTGAATACGTAATTAAAAATTACCATATTTCTTTGAGAAAATCAGAGGCAAAATTTATTGAAGTAGAAAAGGTGGAATTATGAAAAAATTAAAAATTGCACTTGCTGGTAATCCAAATGTTGGAAAAACCTGTGTTTTTAACTCACTTACTGGTTCAAATCAGCATGTCGGGAATTGGCCCGGCGTTACTGTCGAAAAAAAAGAAGGTAAACTGATTACGCAGAATTCAGAAACAACTATTGTTGATTTACCTGGAATATATAGTTTCAGTCCTAATACTATAGATGAAAAAATTTCAAGGGATTTTCTAATAAATGAAAATCCTGATGGTGTGGTTTTAATAGTTGATGCTTCAAATCTTGAAAGAAATCTTTACATACTTATGCAACTCCTGGAATTGAAAAAGAAAACTATTCTTGTTTTAAATATGATGGATATTGTTCGTAAAGAAAAAATCACTATCGATACAGTCAAATTATCTGAAATATTGAAAATTCCTGTGGTTGAAGCCTGTGCATCAAAAGGAGAAGGTGTTGATAAAATAAAAGACCTTATTGAAGTGATTGATTCTCAGGAAGTTTCTGATTTTAAAATTAATTACGGGGAAAGAGTTGATGGTGCAATAGAAAAACTTGCTGAATTTTTTCAAAATAAAGTTGAAAAGTATGACTCAAGATGGTTTGCAATAAAAGCACTTGAACATGACCCCGAGGTTAATGCAATTATATCGGTTAATTCTGAATCAAAAGAAATTATTGCAGAAGTGGATAAAGCTAAAAAAGAAATTGCTAAATATCATGATGAAATAGATACTTTTTTTATAGAAAAAAAATTCGGATATGTTTCAGGTCTTGTGAAAGAATGTACGCATAACACTAAAGATTTACAGCTCAGAATTGATATTACAGAAAAAATAGATGCTTTTCTGACAAACCGTCTGCTTGGGATTCCAATATTTTTATTTTTAATGTATGCAACTTTTCAGTTTGTGTTTGTTATGGGTGATCCATTGATTGGAATAATTGAAAACATAGTTTCGATTTTTGCTTCTTTTACAGGAAATATTCTTGAAAGCATAGGCTTACCGGATATTTTAGTTTCACTTATTGCAGATGGAATAATAGAAGGAGTGGGTTCGGTTCTTTCTTTTATTCCAATAATAGCTCTTCTTTATCTTGCTATTGGAATACTTGAAGATTCTGGATATATGGCAAGAGCAGCTTTTGTAATGGATAAAATCATGCACGTTCTGGGGCTTCATGGTAAATCGTTTATACCTATGGTGGTAGGATTTGGGTGTACAGTTCCAGGGGTAATGGCTACCAGAACACTGGAGTCTAAAAAAGACAGACTTCTTACAATGCTGGTTTTACCATTTATGTCATGTGGAGCGCGTTTGCCAATATATGCGTTGTTTACAGCTGCTTTTTTTACAGAAAACAGTGGAAATATAGTCTTTGCAATGTATGTAATTGGAATTGTAGTTGCTGTAATAATGGCAAGAATATTTAAATCCTTATTTTTCAGAAGTGAAGTTTCTCCGCTTATAATGGAATTGCCACCATACAGAATACCGCTTTTTAAAAATCTGATGTGGAAAATTTATTACAGATGTTCACTATTTGTGAGAAAAGCTGGTACAGTAATTTTAGCAGGTGTGGTTGTGATATGGTTTCTTGGAACATTCCCGCAGGGTGTTGATGTTGAACAGACATATCTTGCTCAGGCTGGGAAAGTTATTGCTCCAATTTTTAAACCTGCTGGATTTGGAAACTGGCAGGCTTCAGTGGCACTTGCCTCAGGCGTGGTTGCAAAAGAAATAGTTGTGGGAACTTTCGGAACAATTTTTGGAATGTCTGAAGAAGAAATTGAAGATGAAGAATCAATGGTATTGTCACAGAAACTAAAAGAATCAGGAATATTTAATAAAATCTCTGCTTTTGGTTTTATTGTTTTTTCACTTTTATATGTTCCGTGTTTTGCAGCAGTGGGAGCAATAAAAAAAGAAGCTGGCTGGGCATGGGCTCTTTTTACTTCCTTTTATACAACAGCGGTAGCCTGGGTTGCCGCAGTGTTAATTTATCAGATAGGAAGTGTAATAATTTAATGATGAAATTTGAATAAGTATGTGATAAAATATTCATAAACAATCATTTATTGTGCAGGAGTTATGTTTATGAATAAAAAAAATATTGTATTAATAGCTATAATCAGCCTGTTTTTAATCATTCAGGCTGATGTTATTTTAGAGACAAATGGTTCTGTTCAGATTAAAAGAAGAGGAAGAGACTGGCAGGCAGCTCAGAAAGGTATGGATTTTAACACAGCTGAATCCATAAGAACACTTCCTCATTCAAAAGCTTCAGTTAAACTTTATGATAATTCAATTATTCAGCTTGATCCTGAAACAATTTTAATAAGACATGCAAGAAACAGATATGAAGTAAATGGGCTTGCTTCTCTCAAAGCTGTTAATCAGAGACAATCTTTAAGATTTATTAATGGCAAAAATCATGTTGAAATTGAAGATGGTAACTTTACAATTTCAGCTAATTCAAATCTTTTATGGGTGGTTTCTCACGATAATGAATTCTGGGCACAAGGTCCTGACGGAAAATTAAGAGTACTCGGTGGTTATCAGACTATTATTACAGATGAAAAAGGTCCTGTTGAACCTGAACCTAACACAGCACAACCAGCTCAGATTATGACAAAAGCAAAAATTACACGACCTGAAAGTAAAATCCAGCAGGCA
>JBAZDD010000081.1:0-8358 GCA_041654635.1 Candidatus Muiribacteriota bacterium | reverse complement strand
TTCCCCCGCGTTTCATTCGTGTTTCACTCGCGTTTCATTCGCGTTTTATACGCGTTTTATTTTTACTCACTCACTTATTCACTTATTCACTTACTCACTGCTTCACTTTCTGTCATCTCAATCATTTTTTTTATAGGATTATAAGCTTTTTCCATTATTTCATCTGACAATTCAATATTGTTGATTTCATTTTTCAGCACATCATATATATTTTGAAGTGTAATTTTTTTCATATTTCCACAAATCATTTTTTCACTGACACCAAAAACATTACTGTTATAATTTTTCATAGATTTTAAAACTCCGGTTTCGGTTGCTGTATAAATTCTTAAATCAGTATTCTCTTTAGCAAAATTTACCATTCCTGAAGTAGAAAAAGCGTGATCAACTTTTTCTAAAACTTCTTTTCTGCATTCAGGATGAGCAAGAATAACTGCTTCAGAGTCATTTTTTCTGATTTCATCAATTTTTTTATCACTCAAATTTTCATGAACGCAACAGAAACCATCCCATAAAATCAGTTTTCTTCCAGTTATTTGCTGCACATAATGCCCGAGATTTTTATCTGGAACAAAAAGAATATTTTCATATTTTTTATCAATGTTTTTAACAATAATTGCTGCATTTCTTGAAGTTACACAAACATCACTTTCTGCTTTAACTTCAGCATTTGAATTCACATAACAAACTACAAAAAGATTATTGTATTTTTTTCTTGCATTTCTGATATCTTCACCTGTTACCATATCAGCCAACGGACACCCAGAATCCATATTTGCAAGCAGCACTTTTTTATCAGAATTTAAAATTTTTGCTGTTTCAGCCATAAATTTGACTCCGGCAAAAACAATAATATCTGAATCAATCTCAGAAGCTTTTTTGGCAAGTCCGTATGAATCACCAATATAATCAGCAATATCCTGAACATCATCTGCCAAATAATAATGTCCAAGTATCAAGGCATTTTTCTGTGTTTTAAGTTTATTAATTTCATCAAAATAATTCATATTATATTCTCCTCATTCAACAGCAGATATTATTAAAAAATCGCTGCATTATCTATCAATCTTGTTTTTCCACAGTAAAAAGCAAGAAAAATTCTCGAATCTGAGTTTAAATATTCCTCAAACTCAAGACTGTACTGGTTTCTAATTTCAACATAATCTTTTTTCATAATATCAGGATTAAGTATCTGCTTTTGAAAATTTTCAAGCATATCAAGAAGTTCTCTTGTTTTCATGCCATTTTTTGCTATTTCTCTGCATTTGGTATGGATTTTATACAATGCAGAAGCTTCAGCTCTCTCATTGCTGTCAAGGTATGAATTTCTCGAACTCATTGCAACACCATCTTTTTCCCTGACAGTTGGACATCCCGAAATATTAACAGGAAAATTTAAATCTTTTACAAGTTTTTTTATAATAAGAAGCTGCTGATAATCTTTTTCACCAAAATAAGAATTGTCTGGAAGAATTATATTAAAAAGTTTTGCTACTACAGTAAGCACACCATCAAAATGACCTGGTCTTTTCAATCCACATAAAAAATTAGAAAAGTTTTTAATAGAAATAAAAACGTGCTGGTCAGGATACATAACTTTATTGTCAGGTAAAAACACTGCATTGCACCCAGCTTTTTCAAGCAGTTTCAAATCATTATCTATATTACTTGGATAGCTGTCTAAATCCTCATTTGGTCCAAACTGCGTTGGATTAACATAAATACTTGCAACTGTAAATTCATTTTCAGATACACTTTTTTCAACAAGAGATATGTGACCTTGATGAAGAAAACCCATTGTCGGGACAAATCCTGTCAATCCGGGATTTTTTTTTCTGAATTGTCTTATTTCTTCAACAGTTTTTGCAATAATCATCTGAAAGAATTTTCCTCAGAAGGAAACTCCGCATTTCTGACAGAACAAGCATACTGATTTATTCCTTCAATAATTTCAATATCAAGGTTTTTAAATTTTTTCACAAATTTGAAATTACCGCCACTTATACCAAGCATATCATAAATAACAAGAACCTGACCGTCACAATCAACTCCGGCGCCAATTCCCACTGTAGGTATTTGAAGCTGTTCTGTAACTTTTTTACCAAGAATATGCGGAATACACTCAAGCACTATTGAAAATACACCTTCTTTTTCAAGCAACAACGCATCTTCTAATATTTTATCACTTTCGTTCTGTTTTCTTCCTCTGACAACAGAGTTACCAAACATATTAACTGACTGAGGAGTAAATCCAAGATGACCCATTACAGGTATTCCTGCATCTACAATTAAACGAACATGAGGAAGAAAAGCTTTTCCGCCTTCAATTTTCACAGCATTTGCTCCGCCCTCACTGATTAATCTGCCAGCATTAATAACAGCATCACGCGGGGAAGGCTGATAAGACATAAAAGGCATATCGGCAACAATAAACACATCAGGAGCACCCCTTCTGACTGCCCTGCAATGATATATTACATCATCAATATTACAGTTGACTGTAGAAGTGTCTCCTTTTATAACATTAGAAAGTGAATCCCCGACTAAAATCATATCTATCGCATTTTCACAAGAAGAAATCAATCTGGCAAAGGAATAATCATAACATGTAAGCATGGTTAGTTTCTGCCTGTTTTTTGATTTAATTATTTCATTAATTGTTTTCATTGCTGTTCATCCTGTCTTTTTTCAATATCTCGATGTTTTGTATAAACCCGGTATCCATCTTTTTTTAAAAAATCAGAAAGATGTTCAGCCAGAGTTACTGAGCGATGCTTTCCACCTGTACAACCAAAAGCTATGTGAAGTTGTTTTTTCCCTTCTTTGACATAAAGAGGGAGGACAAAGGAAATCAGATTTTCAAATTTTTCGACAAATCTTTTGGTGTTAGGCCACATCATAACATAACTTTCCACTTTTTTGTCAAGACCTGTCTTTTTTTTAAGATTATCCACATAAAAAGGATTAGGAAGAAATCTAACATCAAAAACAACATCTGCATCTTTTATCATTCCATATTTATATCCGAAAGAAGAAATTACAACAGCCATATCTACAAGAGCATCTTTTTCATCGATTTTTATAAGAATTTTTTCTCGCAGTTCTTTGGAAGATATTTCAGTTGTATCTATTATAATGTCAGCTTTTTCCTTTAAAAAACTAAGATATTCTCTTTCTTTTGATATATCTTCTGCTATAGTTTCGTTATCACCAAGTGGATGCTTTCTTCTGGTTTCTTTGAAACGGCTTATTATTATTTCATCGGAAGCATCAAGGAATAAGAGTTTATATGAAACATCATTTATTCGGATTTTTTCGAGCATGGTTTCAATATTATCAAAATATTTTCTTCCTCTGACATCAATTACAACAGCAATTTTATCATAACTGCTGTTTTTCATTGATAATTCAAGAAATTTATTAATCAGTGTAACAGGAAGATTGTCAACTACAAAATATCCTGCATCTTCAAGAATTTTTATGGTTTCACTCTTTCCTGCTCCTGAAATACCTGAGACTATTAATAATTTCATTAAATTTTCCTTATAAGTCAGCTTTGTTAATCTGTGTAAGTATCAACAAGCATTCCCCTGACATCTTCAATTTTATTTATTACATATAAAAGATCCTGTTCCTGTACAATTTTTTTTGTCATAGAATCAAGTTCTTCATTAATAGATTTTATAAGATAAAGCTTTTTCTGTCCAAGCATATTTTTCCCTGTTGCATTTTTAACAATATTGTTTTTTTCTACTATTGAATCTACCAGTCTTTTAACACGTTTTTTATATTTTTCAAAAGCTATAAACGAACGTTCTCTTTTGAGTTCATCCGATGCATCATCAACTTCATCTATCAGTTTTGCAATATCTTCATCTTTATTTTTTATTTCAGCACCAAAAAGGCTGGATAAAAAACCACCACCAGTTTTTGAAGTTTTTTTACTTTTTTTTGTACTTTCAGTTTTATTGATTTTCGGGTCAAAATTTACAAACATTTTTTTAATTTCTCCCATATCAGATTATGAATTTCGTCTGGCGGCAACGAAGCATCGACAACAAAAAACTTTTCAGATTCATTTTCTGCCAGTGATAGATAACCATTTCTCACTCTTTTATGAAATTCAATTTTTTCATTTTCTATTCTGTCTTTTTTTCTTCCTGATTTCATAATTCTTTTCATTCCTTCCTCAACTTCAATATCCATAAGAATTACAATATCTGGTTCACAATCGAGTACTGCAAGTTTCATAATCTTTTTTATAAGCTCAACATTTATTTTTCTTCCATATCCCTGATACGCAAGGGTTGAATGATAGTATCTGTCTGAAATTACAATCTTTCCCTGATTAAGAGAAGGCTCAATAACAGTTCTGACATGTTCAGCCCTGTCAGCAGCATATAAAAAAAGTTCCGCTCTTTCAGACATATTATCCATATCAAGAAGGAGTTTTCTTATGTTTTTACCAAGAACAGTTCCGCCAGGTTCAAAAGTTTTAATATATTCTCGACCAGCTTTTTCAAGCTTAGCCGAAAGCATGTCTATCTGGGTTGATTTTCCACTGCCTTCAGGTCCCTCAAAAGTTATAAACATTACATTTTCTCCGGTATATGTATTCCTATCAGCTTGCTGCCTTTCTCAATTACACTTAAAATCAGTTTAATAAAACAGATATTTGAATATCTTTCATTACTGTTTTCAGACAGAATTCTTACCTTATTGTAAAAAATATTAAACTCTCTTGCAAGCTCAACAAGATAAACAGCTAAAACATAAGGCTGTAGTTTTTGAAGAGAAGTTTCTACAGCACTATCGAAATTGCCAATTACTTTAAGCACCGGTTCAAAAAACTCATTTTGAACAATTTCACAGTTTATGTCTTTATCTGCAAACTCATCAGCGTATTTTTTTAATATACTTTTAATTCTGACTGCTGTATATTGAACATAAGGCGCAGTTTCTCCATTAAAATCAAGAATTTTATTCCAGTCAAACTCCGGGTCTTTATTTCTGTCAACAGATATATCATTGAAAATTACAGAGCTTACACCAATTTTTTCACTGATAATTTTAAGTTCTTTTTTTGAAAAATTTCTTTCAGCCATTATTTCACACGCTTTGTTAACAGCCTCATCAAGAACTTCTTCCATAAAAATAACGTTACCTTTTCTTGTTGACATTTTTCCTTGAGCAAATCTGTATAATCCAAATCCAACGTGAAACATTTTATTCTTATATTTAGGTTCAAGCATTTCAACCACTCTGAAAATCTGTTTGAAATGGAGTGTCTGTTCATTGCCAGTAACATATATTATTTTGTCACCTTTCATTTTTTCAAATCTGTATAAAGCAGCAGTAACATCCCTTAGAGCATAGAGTGAAGATCCATCTTTCTTTTTTAAAAGACATGGTGGCATATCATCAAACTCAACAATAGTTGCACCTTCACTTATTTTGGTTATTCCTGATTTTTCAAGTCTTTCAGCCACTTCCTTCATTAGAGGTTCGTAAAAGCTTTCTCCAAGATAATGTGTAAAATGAACACCAAGTCTTTTGTAAATTTTTTCAATACTTGATATTGAATAATCAACCATTTTTTTCCACTGTTTATAAATTTCCGGGTCTTTATTTTCAAGTTTTGTAAAAATATTACGTGCCTGTTCTTCAAGCTCTGGATTTTTTTCAGCTTCACTGTGAAATTTAACATATAAATCAAAAAGAGCTTTTATAGTATCTTTTTCAATGCTTTCCCAGTCCCCCCATTTTTCAACAGCCAAGAGAATTTTTCCACATTGTGTTCCCCAGTCACCCAGATGATTAACTCTATCAACTTCATAGCCTGAAAATTCAAAAAGATTAGAAAGAATATGTCCAATTATTGTTGAACGGAGATGACCAATACTGAATGGTTTAGCAATGTTAGGTGATGAAAAATCAATTATTATTCTTCCATTAATTTTATCCGGTTTATATTCTACTGTTTTTTCAGCATTTTTCCATAAATTATTAAAAAGCTCATTTTTTTCAATAAAAATATTAATATAACCGTTAACAATATTTAAATCTGCCACACCAGGGATTTTTTTTAGCTCAGGAATAATTATTTCAGCTATTTCTTCAACTTTTTTCCCAGTCTGAGAAGCAAGAGGAAAAAGAATAACAGATAAATCTCCAAATTCAGGATTAGGTTGCTTTCTTACAACTACCTTATTTACATTTAATTTTTCTTTCACTTTATCAGCTACAATTTGTATCCAGTTTTCCATAAAAGCTCCTGTTTTAAATAAATCTAATTCTTAGCTCTTGATACAAGGATAAGTCCAAGTACAAGAAAAATCAAATTAGGCATCCATGCACCAAGCATAGGATCAATTTTTCCATTTGAACCAAGCACTCTTCCAAAATTCATAAAAATATAATAAATAAAAATTACAATAATAGATAAACCCATTCCTATTGATTTTGCTGATTTAACCGGGGTAAGCGATAATGGGGCTCCAATAAAAATAAAAACAATAGAAGCAAAAGGAAGTGCTGTTTTCAGATAAAGCTCAAATCTGAGCTTTGTTGTATTAATCTTTGCTTTCTCATAATTTTCAATCTGTTCTTTCAGTTCAAAAAAATTCATTTCTCTGCTTTCTTTTCCAGATGTTTTAATTTCTCTTTCTATAAAAATCGGTGAAATCATTTTTTTAAAATCGACTCTTCTGAAATTCTGTCCTCTATTGCCAAAACTGTAAATACTTCCATTTTCAAAAATCCAGTCTTTTTTTTCAACTTTACCTCTCTGGGCTGTAATTATTACCGGAAATTTTTTATTAACTTCAAAAAGATAATTGTTTACAAAAAAATTATTTTTCTGGGAGGAGGCAAAAAAAACATTTTTATCCCCAATAACATTGAAATCACCAACTTTAACATCAGGGAGAGCTTTTTTTGATATTATAATATTATAAATTTCTCTTGATTTGTTATGTGCTCTTGGAACAATAATTTCATTAAGATAAAAGGTAAAAAGTGTAAGCAGCAGTCCTATTATAAAAAATGGAGTAATCATTCTTGTAAAGGAAATACCACCGGCTTTCATTGCGACAATTTCACTGTTACCAGAAAGATTGCCTATTACCATCAAAGTAGCAAACAGAACAGACATTGGAATTACAAGCACAAGCAATACCGGTATATTATAAGTAAATAGTTTGAGAATATTCATAATCTCAACATTTTTTGTGATAAATAAATCAACAAGTGTCATAAGAATATCAACAAGAAATATTGTTATATAGATAAATAGACCGAAAAAAAATGGACTGAAAAACTCTTTTAAAAAATATCTGTCAACAATTCTTATCATAATCTTGATAATTCTAATTCCGCATCTTTAGCTCTTGCTGTTTCCGGGAATTTTTTTATAACTTCATCAAAGTAGTTTTTTGCACCTTTTCTGTCATTTAAATTTTTTGCACAAATTCCCATATTAAACAATGCACTGTCCTCAAGATAAGTATTTTCTGAAACACTTAGAATTTTTTGATAATAATCCATTGCTTTCAGATATTCTCTTAGATCAAAACAGTAAATGTTTGCTATCATATACCAAGCTGCTGCTTTTTCAAGAATATCAGTTGAAGAAAGCGCTATTTTTGTATATTTTTTAAGTTTTGAGCTTACTTTTATTTTAATAATTTTTTCATTTATCTTTCTGTATTTTATAGCATAAATAATTGTGATAACAAAAAAAACAACGTATAACATTCTGTTTTTTTTCATTTTCAACCCCTCAACGGCATGACAATATAGACATAATCATCATTGTTTTCTTCACGGATTACAGCTGGTCTGGTTGCCCCGTTAAAATCAATAATAAGTTTATCAGTTTCACAAATGTCCACTGCCTGCATAATATATTCAATATTAAAGTTAATTTCAGCATTATCTCCTTCTGAAACAACCTGATAAAACGTTTCAAATTCACCCTGTTCCTCAGCTTCAGCTTTAATTCCGAGTTGAGAATTTTCAAGTTTTACAATTATTGATTTAACACTTGCGGCATTTGCAACAGGTCTTGCCATTTTAAGCATGTCTCTGAATTTATCTGTTGGAATAACAAGTCTTGAAACAAAATTATCTGGTATTATTGAAAGATAATCTGGAAACTCATCCTCAAGAAGTTTTGAGAAAAATATTGTGTTTTCAAATCTGAAAACTATCTGATTTTCATTTTCTGTAAGAATTATATCTACATTACTGTATTTTTCACAAAGTTTTCTAACTTCTTTAAGTGTTTCAGCCTGGACTGTAAAACTGAATTCGTCATCTGAAGAAACTGGTATTTTAATATAGGAAAGCCTTCTGACG
>JBAZDD010000080.1:0-8363 GCA_041654635.1 Candidatus Muiribacteriota bacterium | reverse complement strand
AATTTAAAAATTTTAATTAAAAAATATAATCCCGATATTATAATGTTTTCATTAACTTATATAGAAAGAGATTTACTTTTTACACTCTGTAAATTCGTCAAAAAAAAATATTCCGATATTATCACAGTAGCTGGTGGAATCGGAGTAACCTGTTCGCCTCAACAATTTGCCAAAAATAAAAACATTGATTATTCAATTTCAGGCGAAGGCGAATTAAGAGCAGTTAATCTTATAAAACATCTAAAAAACAGCAATATTAAACTAATGGATGGTATAAGTTATTTAAAAAACAACAAGCCTTATGTAAGCAAAACTACTTCTTACATTAAGAATCTCGATAATCTTTTTATACCTTCCTGGAAATACAATGATTTTAAAACCTACAGCAATCTGCCTTCTCTAACAACATACAAAAACACTCCTTATGCTCCTGTTTCAACCTCAAGAGGCTGCCCATACAAATGCCCTTTCTGCAACAACAGATATCAGCCTCCATACAGAGCTCGTTCAATTAATCATGTAAAAAAAGAACTTGATTACTTAAAAAAAATTGGAGTGAAAGAAATTGTTTTTACCGATGATATTTTTAATTTCCCTGAAAAACGAGCACAGGATTTATTGAAAATGATAATAAGAAGAAAATACGGCTTTTCTCTTTCATTTATGGGTATAAGACTTGATATTATAAATTCTAAAACATTAGACCTTATGAAACAAGCAGGGGCATATTTTTTTCAGTTTGGAGTGCAGAACACTTCAACAAATATTGAAAAAAAAATTGGAAGGAATATCAAAAATGGCAAAATGAAATTAATCCATAATAATCGTTATGCAAAAAAAATTGGAATAACAACAAATGCCCAGTTTATATATGGATTTCCTGAAGAAAATTACAATGATTATTATAGTAATCTTATTTTTTCAAAAATACTCGGAAGTGATTTTGTATGTTTTTTCAAACTCACTCCATATCCGGGAACTGAATACGCTGAAAAAATTAAGAATATTGAAAAAATCCCATCTAAAGATTTTAATTTCAACTCTAAAAATGAAAAACTCAATTTAAGCAGAATAAGTTGTAAAAACACTGTAAAATTTGTGAATTTATCATATAAAAAATTCTTTCTGCATAAATTGAAAATTATAAAAACTTTTCTGAAAATTCCTAAAAACAGATATTTTTTAAAAACAACATTTTATGAGTATATAAATTACTTAAACAATATTGGATTAATAAAAAGTTTTAAAAAAAATATTTTAAAAAATAAAAAACAAGCTTTTCAGGGAAAACAAGAATTATAAATTTTAAAATCATCTGTTTTATATTACACCATGTATAAGGAAGTCTTTTGAGTAAAGAATAAATTTTCTGAGGTCTCATATAAAAACGAAAGAATGCATAATCAATAAAAGAAGTTAACTTATCGAAGTCAATCTCTGCCATGTGAAGATTTTTATCACTCGAAAAAAAGTTAAATTTGTGTGAGGGAATTTTTTTCAATTCATCAATATTAAAATAATTATTCCCATACCATGTTTCAGGAAATGGAATCAGTTTAAAGAAGGATGAGAAATCAGCATCAAGCTCTAAAGCAAATTTTAAATTTTTTTTAGAATGTTCAAGTTTTTCGCCTGGAAATCCAAAAATAAACTGCGATTGGGTGATAAATCCCATTTTTTTTAAAAATTTCACATTTTCAATATATTTCTTTCTGTTTATTTTCCTGTTACCAGAATCATTAAGCTCAGGTACGACATGCTGTATTCCAAATTCTAAAAAATACCCCCCCGCTTTTTTCATAAGCTCAAAAAGTTCTATATCAATAACATCCACTCTTATTCCAGTAAATCCAATATGAATATTGAGATTTTGTTTAATTATTTCTCTACATATTTCTTTTGCTTTTTCTTTTTGAAGATTAAAAATATCATCACCAAAATATATTGTGTTAATACCTTTTTCTTTGAGAAATTTTATTTCATTTACAATATTTTGAGCACTTCTTGTTCTAATAATGCTTCCAAACGAGTTATGACAGAATTTGCAGTTAAAAGGACACCCTCGAGAGGTCATTACATAAGCATAAGGCAGTTTTTTTACTACAGTAACTGCCCCTGGAAGTCTTGAATAAAATTTAAAATCAAAAGAATCCCAGTCCGGCATTGGAAGAGAATCCAGATTTTTAATAAATGAAACTGGTCTGGTTGAGAATATTTTCCCATCAATTTTATAACAAATCCCATCCATGAAATTTTTAGAATCAATATTCTTCAGAAGATTTACAATTCTTTCCTCACCTTCACCTCTTACAACGTAATCTATATATTTTTTACTGATATATTCAGAATGAGAACAGGTTGAGCCTACCCCGCCAGAAATAACAATAATTTCAGGCAGAATTTTTTTTGCAGTTTTTGCCCATTTGAAAACATTGTCTCTGTCAACATAACTTGCCCCTGTAAGAAGAAAATCAGGTTTAAATTCTTTTAAATATTTTTTAAAGTATTCTAATTTTCTCTTATCTGGTAGAACGTTATCGTAAAATCTGATTTCAGCAAGTGGAAATTCTTTTTTTAATACTGATACAATATAGAGAATTCCAATAGGAGGACTCAGGCATATATTTTTATTGTAACTGTTTTCAAATATTCGTGTTACAAGTATTTTCATAATAATATTTTAACAATTTTTCTGATATAATAAAACTATGAAAGTTTTATTTATTTATTCAGCTTATGAATCAATAGGGATTGAAATATTATCTTCATATCTTAAAAAACATGGATATAAAACTGATTTGGTTTTTATTCCAATGCTTTTTAATGATGGGTATATTAATTTACCTAAAATTTCAGACTTTTTTTTTCATGAAAATTTCTTTTTAAAAAAAATAAGAAAATCCGAAGCTGACTTGATAGCTTTCTCTTCAACAACAGATACAATAAAAAATGATTTGAAATTAGCTGCCATTGTGAAACAGAATTTTAATAAACCAGTTATATTTGGCGGAATTCATCCCACAGTATGCCCTGAATCAGTTCTAAAATCAGGCTCTGTAGATTATGTTTGTGTGGGCGAAGGTGAAAAATCTCTGCTTGAACTTGTAAAAACACTGGAAAAAAATTTAAAGCCAGATATTCCTGGAATTTTTTATTATAAAAATGGCAGAATTGTAAAAAATAAACCCTATCCTCTTATTAACAATCTTGATTTACTTCCTTTTCCAGATAAAAATCTATTTTATAAAAAAGCTCCTTATCTTAAGGATTATTATACTGTTATAGCTTCAAGAGGTTGTCCTTTCAACTGTCATTACTGCAATAATAATGTTTATAGGAAAATTTACCCGGAATGTAATATTTTCAGAGAACGCACTCCTGAAAATGTAATTGATGAATTAAAACTGGCTTTAAAAAAATTCAACTATAAAACTGTAATTTTTGAGAATGATACTTTTATAAGTGGCAAACAATGGACTTTAAAACTTTTAAAACTATACAGAAACCACATAAAAAAACCCTTCATCTGTTATGTCAATCCTTCGATGCTGGATAAAAAACTGGCTTATGAATTAAAAAAAACCGGTTGTATCAACGCTGGTATAGGAATTCAAACCTTACAACCTGATATCAGAACTGATTTTTTAAACAGAATTGATAATATTGAAAAAACTCTCGAAGGCATAAAATTTCTTAAATATTATAATATTCCTTTTACAATTGATCACATAGCTGGAATTCCGGGTGAAGACACATCAAAAACTCTTATTTATCTCAAAAAGTATTTAAGCTTCAAACCACAGAGAATTAATTATTTTTACCTGACTTATTATCCCGGAACTCATATTTTTGATAAAGCTTTAAACAGAGATATTCTTGACAAATCATCGGCTGACAGCATAAAAAATGGAATGCTGCCTGGATATAATCAGGGTTATTTTTTTGATAAAAAAACAGAAAAAACATTTAGAAAACTGGCGTTTATTGCAAACTGGGGTGTTTTTTTTCCTGACTTTTTCCAGAAATACATAACACAAAAGACACTTGTTTTAATACCTTCTTATGATTTCATCGGACGAATATTACCTTCTTTTATTGCGATTTTTTTTAAAAAAGAAAGATTTGGTCAACTTTTACTTAGAAAATATATTTATCACTTTTTCAGAGGTGGTTTTTAATTTTTAAAACTGTGTGTCTTTCCTTTTTAGACTGATTTTTAACCCCATATTCAAAACTTGATTTAGAACCTGCAAGTATGATACCTTTTTTAGCCCTTGTAACCCCTGTATAAAGAAGCTGATTGTCAAGCATATATGAATGTGAAGGTGTTACCGGAATAATCACAACATCGAATTCACTTCCCTGCGATTTATGAACAGTTACTGCAAAAGCATGGTCAACATATTCTGGAATTTCTGAAAAATCATACTCAACGATATAATCAGTGTTTGTTCTGACATAAAATTTCTGATTCTTTGGGGATATTTTTTCAATCAGACCAAGAGTTCCATTAAATACTCTCTCTGTTTCACAAAAATCTTCATTCTCTCCAGTCTTTTTCCAGGTTCTGTAATCCCATACATTTTTATCTTTATTTTTAAGATGAATTACTTTATCCCCAGAATTAAAAACTCTTCCAGCTCTTTCAATCGAGGTATTATCTGTAAAATTACTGTTAAAAACTTTTTTCAATTCAATATTCAGATTTTCACACCCTACCAGCCCTTTTTTCATTGGCGAAAGTATCTGAATACTGTTAAGCAAGTCATCAGTTTCAGCATACTTTTTTGAAATATTCAATATTCTTGAGAGAAGTTCTTCATTAAATCCATATTCATTTTCTTCAATAAAGGCAAAATACCAGTCAAGATGAGTTTTTTCATAATTTTCAGGAATAATTCCTTTTCGAATATTTCCTGCATAAATATTTATAACAGAATCTTTATGCTGTCTCCATATTTCATCAAGTTTTACATGAGCAAAATTTTCAGACTTCATCAAATCTGAAAACACATTGCCTGGACCTATTGGAGGCAACTGAGCATCATCCCCCACTGCTATAAAAATACAGTTATCATCACAGGCTGAAATCAGGTTAAAAAACAATTCGGAATTAACCATTCCGGCTTCATCAAGTAAAATAACATCATAAGGTAATTTATTATCACTGTTATAAACAAATCCCAATCCGTTAAAACCAAGTAGTGAATGAATGGTGCGAGCTTCAAAACCCGTAACATCAGCAAGTCTTCTGGCAGCAATTCCGCTTACAGCTGTTCCAATTATTCCATTATGACAGTACATTGCAAAAATCTGCAAAATTGCTTTTGTAACAGTTGTTTTACCAGTTCCTGCATAGCCACTTATCAGAAAAAATTTTGAGTTCACAGCTTCTTTTACTGCATTTTTCTGATTTTTTGATAATTTAATACAGTTACTGTTTTCAAAATCTTCAATATATTCTTCAATACTGTTTTCTGAAAGGTTAAGTCCTGACTCAGCAGTTTTTTTCTGAGCAAACTTAAAAATATTTTCTTCAAAATAAGCATATTTTTCGAGAGAAATAAAATTCTGATTTTTAACATATTTTGAATTGTTTTCTAATATTGAATCCAGACTGTAAAAATTTTCATCAGTATTTTCAAATCCACCAAGTTTCAGACAGTTTTTGATAAGAATATTTCTTTCTATGGCAGTATTTCCAGATTCCTGAGCATACTTTTCAAGAATATAATCAAAACAGGCTTTTATTCTGATTTCAGAATTTAATTCAATCCCGAGTTTTAAAGCAATAGAATCAATTTTTGAAAAAGGAAGATTAGAATAATTTGATATTAAGTATGGATTATTTTTTATTTCTTCAACAGAAGAGTCACCAAAATCGTTATAAATTTCTTTTATTCTGTCTGTATTAATACCATAACCTGATAGAAGTGAAGATATTTTACGAAATCTGGAATTTTTTTTCCATGAAACTGCTATCTGTTCACATCTTTTTTTACCAATACCTGGTAAAGTCTGAAGTTTTTCAGGTGAATTTTCAAGTATGTTTTCAAGATTGTCACCAAATTTTTCTATAATCTGAACACCAAGATCTTTTCCTACACCCTTCACAACTTTGGTGAGAAAAAAGAACAGTTCATCAGTAACCATTTTTGCACTGGAAAAACTGAATACCTGACCATGTTTTGAATTCTGCCAGACACCTTCAAATTCAAAGGTAATCCCTCTTAAATCTATGCTTTCATCTTCAACAACAATATCACCTTTGGCTTTTATACCTTTACCAAGGTCAACTATATGAAAGGAACCGTTTTTATAAATAATCCACTTTATTTCACTTATTATTTTTTCCATTATTCCAGTCTTGGAATTGGGTCAAGTCTTCTGTCATTTTCTCTTGTTTCAAAATGAAGATGTGGTCCTGTTGAAGCACCAGTGTTACCAACTTCACCTATTTTTTCGCCGACAGTAACGTTCTGACCAGCTGAAACAGAAAATCTGTGCATGTGCATATAGACAGTTTCTTTACCGTTCCCGTGGTTAACAATTATCATATTACCAGCAGAACCTGCATTTGCTCTGTATGTTATTCTTCCATTTGCAGGAGCACTTATTGTTGTTCCAATCGGAGTGCTTCCAATATCAATACCATTATGCATTTTTCTTGTTCCATAAACCGGATGTATTCTCCATCCATAAGGCGAAGTAACTCTTCTGCTCTGTGTTGGCCATCTGTATTTACCAGAAGCAGAAGCTGTAACAGCAGCTGGTGGAGAAGCGGACTGAGTTCCACTCGAAGCAACCGCAGCTGCCCCACCTGAACCGGAAAGTATTAATACCTGACCAGGATATATGGAGTTTGGATTGCTTATGTTATTTATTGAACAAATCTGCTCAACTGTCATTCCATGGGCATCTGCAATAGAAGTTAAGTTATCGCCTGATTTTACTGTGTATTGAGTTATGGCAGGTGTTGATGCCGAATTCGTTACATTTGTTGAGGTAAGCTGAGCAACTGGAGCTGTAAGATTTATAGCTGGAACTACCACTTCATTATCACTCTGTTTTTCCATATAATTATAATAATTTTCTACCATTTTATCCCAGTGGGTAAGTTTTGCAAACCATGAATTTTCATATTTTTCTTTATCAATAGAATATGGTCTTACAAGATAAGGAGATTCCACATCAGTATTTGCTCTTCTATAAAGAGGAAAATAAATTGACATACCGTTTACAGGTTTCATACCAGGATTTGAGCTGTGCTGATTGAATGCTATTATTTTATGCTGTTCAATACTTGATTTAACAACATGAGCAGCAGTAACAACAGACTGATTAGAGGAAAATTCCATGGCAATATTATCCATCAAATCCAGTAAATCTACTTTATAAACATAATGATAATATCTGAGTGTTCTATCAGCTGCATTATGAAGTTTTTTATAATTTGCTTCATCTTTCATTATTTCTGAACATAAAATGTTAATTTTTTCATTTAATATTTCAAGTGGTCTTGGAGTTAAATCAAGAACGGATATCTGGGTTTCTTCTTCGCCATCGTAACTTTCAATAAATTTTTCCCCAAAAATATTTGCAGCTTCAACTGGAGTCATTTTAGAGCTTTTTTCTTTTAAAGCCAAAAGAATTTCAGCATATGGAAAACCTGCCGAAGTAATATTACCCTGTGGACCTACCATTGCCGAAACTTTGTTTTTTGAAAGTTCATAAGCCAATTCATAATTTGCCATAAAACCTGAATCAAACGCTACAAGGTCAAAATTATTTTTATCTTTAGTCATTACATTATCAAGAGCTACCTGAAAAACTTTACCTAACTCATAACCTGCCACAAACTGACCGATGTCATCTTTCCATGGAACGCTGTTGAAACCTGAACCAACACCCCATAACACAACAGCAATTTTTTTAGAAGGGAAAAGATTCTGATTCAAAGCAATAAATGCAGCCAGATTTTTAGGGTCACCTGAATTAATATTAGATGTTGTATTAAGAAGTTTTGAATTTATTTTTGATTCATCGTTATCTTTTTCAATATAATACATTTTTGCTTCATATTTTTTTGACTGAGTATTAAAAACTGGGACTCTGACAGGTGCACCTGAGCCAAGATATTTCCATTCAAACCCCTCCCATTGATCAAGAAGAGTGACGATATGGAAATTTTCATCTGAGCCAACTGTTTCCATCTGATTTATTGCAGTTTCAGCCAACTCATAAGTGGTTTCGTCTGCAATCATATATACAAGCACAGTCCAGTCTGCCTTAGCAAAAACATTAAAGGAACACAATGCAAATATTAAAAGAGTTAATAATGTCTTTTTCATATTTACCCCCTG
>JBAZDD010000079.1:0-8662 GCA_041654635.1 Candidatus Muiribacteriota bacterium | reverse complement strand
CGCGAGTAAAACGCGAATGAAACGCTGATGGAACGCGAGTAAAACGCGAATGAAACGCTGATGGAACGCGTATAGAAACGCGAATAAACCGTGAGAGAATCGGGAATGAATCTTAAGAGCGGTAATCGGTAATCTTAGAAAGTAAAAAAAAGTTTTAACTGTTGGTGTAAGCCAACTTTACTGACACTGGCAGGTGTCTTTACATGGCTGAAAGTCATCACATGTTGCCGAAAGGTAACATTACACGAGCGCAAGCGAGTAAGTGAGTATTGAAAAAAAACTTTTTTCTGATAAAATTTCCTTATTAAAATAACACATGTTTTTCAGGAGAGGGTTTATGAGAAAAAAAGCTATTCAGAATATTATTTCAAAATTAAATGAAAATAATTCAGAGCAATTTATCAGTCAGACCAAATCGATTTCTGAAGTATATGGGTCAAATACTTTCAATGACGATGTTATGAAAAAGAAACTGTCCAAAAGTATATATAACAGTCTCAAGCAGTGTGTTGAAGGTGGTGGAGAATTAACTGTTGGAATAGCTAATGAAGTTGCTCATGGAATGAAAGAGTGGGCTATAGAAAAAGGATGTACTCATTATGCTCACTGGTTTCAACCTCTAACTGGAGCAACAGCTGAAAAACATGATTCATTTTTAAATATTGATAATGGAAAAATCATTGAAAGATTTTCAGGTAAAGAGCTTGTTAAACAGGAGCCGGATGCTTCGAGTTTTCCTTCCGGTGGATTAAGAGCAACATTTGAAGCGAGAGGATATACAGCATGGGATCCGACAAGTCCTGCTTTCATAATGGATGATGAATCTGGAAAAACACTCTGTATTCCTTCTGTATTTGTAACATATACAGGGCATTCGCTTGATTTAAAAAGTCCTCTGCTTAAATCAATGGAAGCGCTTGAAAATTCTGCTTCCAAACTTCTTGAATTATTTGGAGTTAAAGAAGCGAGAGTATTATCCTGTGTTGGACCAGAGCAGGAGTATTTTCTTGTTGATAGAAATTTGGCATATATGAGACAGGACCTTCTTGTGTGCGGAAGAACACTTTTTGGAGCCAGACCACCTAAAGGTCAGGAACTTGACGATCAGTATTTTGGAAGTATCAAAGAAAGAATGTTATCTTTTATGGGTGATGTTGAAACAGAATGTTACAAGCTTGGTATTCCTCTGAAAACTCGTCATAATGAGGTTGCACCGCATCAGTATGAATTTGCTCCTGTTTATGAAGAGGCAAATATAGCAACAGACCATAATCAACTGACAGTTGAAATAATGAAAAAGAAAGCGCAGAAGCATGGATTTCTACTCCTTCTACATGAAAAACCTTTTGCAAGAATTAATGGTAGTGGAAAACATATTAACTGGTCATTAAACACAGAAAATTTGAATCTTCTTGATCCAGGTGATAATCCTCATGATAATCTTCAATTTTTAACTTTTTTATTAGCTTCTGTTAGAGCTTTTTATAAACATTCTGCCTTGCTGAGGGCTTCGGTGGCTTCGGCTTCAAACGATCACAGACTGGGTGGGAATGAAGCTCCTCCTGCCATTATATCTGTTTTTTTAGGAGCTGGATTGACATCGGTTCTTAATAGAATAGAAAATAATAAATTAAAAGTGAGAGAATTTGAAGATATTATTAATCTCGGAATTTCAAAACTTCCAAGAATAAGCAGGGATAATACGGATAGAAACAGAACTTCACCACTGGCTTTCACTGGTAATAAATTTGAATTCAGAGCGGTAGGCTCTCAGCAGTCGGTTGCAATTCCGGTAACGGTAATCAATACAGCAGTTGCAGAATCGATTGATTATATTTATGAAAAAATTGTTAATAAAAATAAATCTCTTAAGAATTTTGTTCAGGCTGTTATTGAAGTTTTGAGAGAAATAATTCCTGAAATTAAACCAGTGCTTTTTGAAGGGGATAATTATTCTGAATCATGGGTTAAAGAAGCCAAAAAAAGAAAATTGCCTGTTCTTGTAAAAACCCCTGAATCGGTTAAGGTTTTTGAATGTTCAGACTCTATAAATCTTTTTGAAAAATACAGAGTTTTTTCAAAAATTGAGCTTAAAGCAAGGTGTGAGATTGAACTTGAAAGATATTGTAAAACAATAAATATTGAGGCAATGACATGTATTGAAATGGCTAAAACTAAAATACTACCTCCGGCATTGAAATATCAGCAGCTATTAATTGATAATGTAAAAGAATTAAAAAATCTTTATGGAAAACAGAGTAAAACATACGAATTCATAGAGTTAAATTTGCTTAAATTAAATACATTAATAAATAATCTTTATATTTATATTGAAAAACTTGAAAAAAATATTTTGAAAATCGATTTTGATAAGCTTCATAAATCAGCTGATTTATGTTCGGGAGAAATTCTTTCAAATATGGAAGAGTTAAGAAATTCTGCTGATGAAATTGAAATACTTGTAAGCGATGAATTGTGGCAGTTGCCTAAATATTTTGAGTTATTATTTATTGATTGAAAATAGATTTTGATTTGGTTACTGGTTAAAAAAAACAATTGACAAAAAAAATAATAACGTATATAAAAATTAAGACTGGTTCAAAATTCACAGTTATCCTTAATTTTTAATTAAAATTTGCCGATGTATTAATTGGTAGAGTTTTCAAAATTACTATCACAAATTTTTTAAAAAAGAGGGTAACCAATGAGGCTTGATAACATTAGCAATATCAGAAGCAGTGTTTCTGGTTTGGAAAATTTAACTGATAAGAACAGAAATCAAAAAAACAAACTTAAAGAAACATGTCAGGAATTTGAATCCATTTTTGTTAATGAAATGATGAAAGCAATGCGTAAAACAATTAACAAAACTGGTCTGGTAGATGGTGGTCAGGCAGAAAATATTTTCCAGTCAATGTTGGATGAAGAATATGCGAGAGAGATTTCACAGAATGGCACTCTCGGACTTTCTGATATGTTATTTAATCAATTAGGACAAAATCTTTGATTCTGGAAGGTATATTTTATGAAATCGTTTGCTGAACTGAAAGAAATGAAAAAAAGAGAAATTACAACACTTGCAAAAAAACTTGATATTAAAAAGAATGACGAGGAAAGTTACGAAGAGTTTCTTGGTAGAATTCTTGTTCAAATAGCCGAAATCGAAAATGTTCCAATATCAACAGGGGTGCTTGAAATATTACCTGATGGTTATGGCTTTCTGAGATCTCAGACATTTACTCAGAGTAAAGAAGATGTTTATGTTTCTCCAATTCAGATTAGAAGGTTCAATCTTTTAACCGGTGATCATGTAATTGGTCAGGTGCGACTTCCAGATGATCCTGATAAATACAGAGCTTTAACAAAAATTGAATGTGTAAATGGTTTTACTCTTGATGAAATAAAATCAAGAGTGAATTTTGATAAACTTATACCTATTTTTCCTGAAGAAATGATACCTCTTGAAAGAAAAGACGGGAATACTTCTGCAAGAATTATTGATATCATAACTCCTATCGGAAAAGGGCAGAGAGGTCTTATTGTTGCTCCTCCGAAAGCTGGAAAAACAACTTTGATTAAAGAAATTGCTAATTCAATTACAGAAAATTTTCCAGATGCTGAGCTGATAATTCTTCTTATAGATGAAAGACCGGAAGAAGTAACAGATATTCAACGTTCAACAAAAGCCGAAGTTGTAAGTTCAACTTTTGATGAACCAATCACAAAGCATATACAGGTTTCTGAAATTGTTTTAGAAAGAGCAAAAAGACTGGTTGAACAGGGGAAAGATGTTGTTGTTCTTCTTGACAGTATTACAAGACTTGCGAGAGCATATAACCTGGCATTACCTACAACAGGTCAGACTTTATCCGGTGGTGTTAATCCGGCAGCTTTATACAAGCCAAAAAGATTTTTTGGTGCAGCAAGAAATATTGAAAATGGTGGAAGTTTTACAATACTTGCGACTGCACTTGTTGATACAGGTTCAAAAATGGATGATGTTATTTTTGAAGAGTTTAAAGGAACAGGAAATATGGAGCTGGTTCTTGATAGAAAACTTTTTGAAAAGAGATTGTTCCCTGCAATTGATATTAAACGTTCTTCTACAAGAAAAGAAGAGCTTCTTCTTGATAGAGAAGTATTGAGCAGAATATGGATGTTAAGAAAGGTTTTAGAACCATTAAGTCCAGGTGAAGCTATGGAACTTCTATTAAAAAGAATAAAAAATACAAGAAATAATATAGAATTTTTACTATCTTTAAACAAATATGACAATGTGGAAGAATATTAAAGCGATTTCTTATGAAACGCTTCAAAATTAATTTTGATATTGATTTTTATCTTGCAGCATTTTTTTATGCATTACTTGTCAAATTTCTTGTTGTATCTCTAATTGGAATAAATCTTCAGAGAGTGGACTATACTGTTTACTATGAAGGGTATTCAGATATAAACATTAAAAAAATGGAACTTCTTGCAAATAATGATATAAGAATTGAAAGAAATCCAAGCTTTGTTTCACTTATAGGCGATGATATTAATAAAGCTGTCAAATTCAAATTTTTAGAAAATATTCCAGATGGAGTTGAAATAATAGAATATACAGTTCAATCGGGTGATAATATTTGGGACATAAGCCGAAAATTTAGAATTACACCTTCGGAATTACTAAAAGTAAACAATTTAAATACAGATGTTATTTTCAGAAATCAGGTTATAAAAATCCCTGTTTATTCTGGTAGAGTACAGCTACCTTCACATGTTATAAATTTATTGTGGCCTGTTAATGGTTGGATTTCATCAGGTTATGGTCCAAGAATACATCCTATAACAAGAAGGAATGATTTTCATGATGGTGTAGATATTGTGGCCGATTTTGATACACCTATAAGAGCTTCTGAAACTGGGATTGTAATATTTGCCGGTTACAGGCAGTTTGCCGGAAATACTGTAATTATAAGACATATTGACGGTGTTTCGACAATATATGCTCATTGCAGTAAAATTCTGGTAACCGCTGGAGATTATGTTGCCAAAGGTGATTATATTGCACGAATTGGGAAAACCGGACTTGCAACTGGTTATCATGTTCATTTTGCAGTTAAATTATACGGAACTTATGTAAATCCATTGCTTTATCTAAAACAGTATATTGAATAACAATTGATAAAAAAAATGGTAGGCGCTGCGGGATTTGAACCTGCGACCCCTTGCACGTCAAGCAAGTGCTCTCCCCCTGAGCTAAGCGCCCACCTTTTGATACTAAATATTAAAACACAATTCCTGATAATAATCCAGTAATTTTTTCAATTAAACCAAGATCATCTGGTACAACTGATTTGTTGTTCCAGTCCCATAAAAATCTTGATTCATAAATACTTGCCAACCCAGCACTTTTAAAGAAGAAAAATGCTTCATAATTTGCATCAAAAGCGTTGGTGGCAAAATTAGTTGAACCAGTTGCAACAAATTCACCATCAACTATTATTAGTTTTAGATGAAGTTCCTGACCAGGATCAATATCAAAATGTCTTACTTCACCATTAAAAGCATTTTCTGCTTTTTTTAATTCCTGAAAAGTTCCAAGAAGTTTATTATTTGGTCCACCCTTCCAGTCAAAAGAATAAAGATGTGTTGCTGGGTCAACCAGAATTTTTACATCAACTCCTCTTAAAGCCGCTTTTGAAACAGCTTTAATTAAGGTTTCTTCATTGAAAAGAAGCTGAGCAATATAGATTGATTTCTGTGCATTATCAATCATTTTAAGTAATGGTTCAAGAGTGTTATATGCATAAGGTGCTGTTACTGTTGGAAAAGCCTTAGCTTCAACAAATTCGCCGCTTCTCATTACGTTTCTCATTTCTCTTTCAGCGATTATTCCATTGTACTGCTCAAGATTTGTATATTCGTTTGCATATCCTAAAATCCAGTTGTTTATAAATATTTTTTCAATTTCTTTAACAAATGGTCCTACAACTTCAACCAGTGAATCACGGTTTTTAGCAACAGTGTCAGCAAAATTCATTCCACCAACCATTGCTCTTACGCCGTCAACAAGAATTATTTTGTTATGATCAACTTTTACAGGTCTTACGCCTTTTAAAAAAGAGGTTTCAGTATGAACTACAGGGAAATTTCTTTTTAATACTTCGGAAATTTTTTGTTTGTAAGGTGGTTTTACTGAAGAATCTCTTGTCATTCTTGGTTCGAATTCTTCATCATAAAAACCATAGTATTCGTAATAATTTCCATTCTGTTCACTTCTTGACTTGGTTTTAGGAAGAACCATATAGATTTTTACACCCTGTTCTCTTTTCTTTTCCAAAACATTAATAACGCGTTCACCTATTGTACCGCCGAATAGATACATGTTGAACATGATAGAAGTTTTTGCACTGTCAAGAAGTTCAAGTGCTCTTGTATAAACTTCGTCACTGTCCTGGAAAACTCTTACAGCACATGGCTGATAATTATAAAAATCCACTTCGAGAAGTCTTGGTTCAATTGTATCTCGGTAATATCTGTTGTAAGCACCAAAACTCAAAAAAGAAGGTAGAGAAAAAGGATTAGTATAATATTCTGATGAGTATGTTGCAGATGCACAGATTATCAATATCAATGCTATAAACAATTGTTTTTTCATATCAAATAATCTCCTTTAATTGTTAATTGTCAGATAGCAGACTGCCAGAAATATATCCGCTAACGCCTTTTGCTTCACCAATAAGAACATTAACTTTAAACCAGTTATTTCCAGCATCTTCAACTATTTCAACTTTGGAGTGTCTATGTACAGTTGTAATAACGTCAAAGTTTGTTCCTGGACCTTTTCTGAGATTTGCAGATCTGACATCAACAAATGCAGTTGGGTTTTCCTGATTTGTTTCGATTTCAGCGTAAACACCCAGTGCAGCTTCTGAATTGGAATTTTGACCAGCTCCTGAATTATTAAAAGCTGTTGAAAGTGGTATTACCTGTGAATAATACTGATTTAAAACCTCATTCCATTGAGTATCTCTGTTGAAATCAAGTCTTGCGTATTTATCAGCCATAAGTCTGTTGTATGCATTTACAAGTCTTTCGTTGTTGTTAGGGAACATGAAAATTGAAGTAACACCACCACCCTGAACACCTTCGAAATTGTGACCTGAAGCAAATTTTGCGAGTTCAGCTCTGGTAAGCATAGCCTGTGTTCGTTGAGCGTGATCTCTGATAGCAAACATATCAAGGTTATTACTACCACCAGCTGCCATATTTCTCATAAACATTGCAAGATCAATATATTCATATTCATAATCACCAGAATCTTTTGTATAAACACCTTCAAAAATTCCACCAAATTTTTCTGTATGGCTTCTTGCTGCTGAAAGAAGATCAATCATTTCTCTTCTTGTTCTCGAATTTTCAAGGTTTCTTCTGATACTGTAACCAAGTTCTTTTATTGAAGGAACTGCTCTTCTTAAAGCTCTCAAGTCAAGTGCCTGAACAGAAAGCTCAAGATTATCAACATTCTGTATTATTTTAAGATTTGTATTTTTAATAGAAGTGAACATATTACGAGTCATCTGTTCTGGTGTTACAGAATGATTATCTCTTACCTGTCTTAAAAATGTGGTATCAAATCCAATATTATTAATACCCATTATAGCTGTAAGAATACCCTGAGCAACACCATACTGGGATGTCTGTGAAGCTACAAGATAATCAAAGTGTTTTGAGAATTGATATGCGGTTTCAATCTGATTCATAAGACAGGATCTGAATGCAAGAACATCAATTTTCTGATTTCCAAGAACTCTGTCAAAAACCTGAGTAGATTCTTCAAGGTTGATAGAATCTTTCTGAGTGTGGTCATAGGCATAAGACCTGGTTTTTGGTTGAGCTTTTGATGGATAAAGAGAAGATGGATAAAAAGATTCTGGAGTTCTTAAAAGCGATGTGTCTATCTGGTTTGCAACATTGCTTCTTGTTGTAGCCATACTTCTTAAACCATCAGTAATTGAACCAGGACCTTCTACAGAAATCCAGCCTGTACCATGACCTAAAACATAAAGCATTCTGTTTCTTGCAGGATACTGCATTGCCCATCTCATAAAATCTTCAAGAGTTTTAGGATTTCCCATATTCATGTTTGGATAAGAACCTCTGACAACAAGCTCATTTTTTCTTATATAGTATCTTTTGGAAGGAATGTATTTTGCATTTCTGAAGTCTATCTGTGCAATTAGATGAACTTTACCGTTAGCATCCCCAACCTGAACCATGTCAAGAAGTTCCTGTAATAGAGCTTTTTCAAGCTGTGGTTCAATGTCAAGTGAACCATAAATCATTACAGCCCAGTCTCTTGTCTGTTTTTCTTCATCAAGTGGTCCATAATTTTTTTCAATCTTATTAATCACTCTCTGTGGATCTTTATCAAGCTGTTCTACAACATCTTTACAGCCAGTAAGAAAAAGAGTAAAAACAATCAAACACAAAATCATGATTTTTCTGTTAAGCATAGATACCCCCTATTTTATGTTAATTACATTATATTAAAAAAAATTAAATTAATCCACGTTAATGACGTTACAGTTGGTTACAAGAATAAAAGCGCGGGTGAATCTTAAGAGCCGTAATCAGTAATCGGTAATCCGTGATCCGAGAAAGCAAAAACTTAAGA
>JBAZDD010000078.1:0-8707 GCA_041654635.1 Candidatus Muiribacteriota bacterium | reverse complement strand
TGGAGTAATAACAGAAGGTGGTGCAAAAGGAGTTGGAAAGGCCGCTACTTCATCGGTAGTTTTATCCATTATTTCAATTCTTGTACTTGATTATTTTTTATCAGTTTTTTTAAAGTATTTCTATGTTTTTTTATATCATTAGAAAAAGTGAAGGAAAGCATTTTGAAAAGTATTATAAAAATTAAAAATGTGAATAAAAGTTTTGAAAATAAAAAAATTCTAAATAATATTTCTCTTGATATTTATGAAGGGGAATGTCTTTGTATTATGGGAAGGTCTGGATGTGGAAAATCTGTTCTTATGAAAATAATTACAGGACTTTATATTCCAGACAGCGGAGAAGTTTTTTTCAGAGAAAATAAAGTTGATTTTGAAAGCGAAATATTTATGAGAAATTACAGAAAAAATTTTGGACTGGTTTTTCAGAATGGTGCTTTGTTTGATTCGATGAATGTTTTTGATAACATATCATTCGGACTGAAATATAATATGAGATTTAATTCAGTTAAGATTAAAAAAATTGTTTTTCAGATACTTGAGGAATTAAGGCTTGTCAACAGCGCTTATGTATTTCCCGATGCGCTTTCAGGTGGTATGAAAAAAAGAGTTGCACTTGCAAGAGCTCTTGTAATGAATCCTGAAATTCTCATATATGATGAGCCTACAACAGGACTTGATGCTGTAATGGTTAGAAATATTGATAAACTGATAAAAGAAACTCAGCTTTCAAGAAAAACAACATCAATTGTTATAACCCATGATGTTAATTCTGCCGAGAGAATAGCCGATAGAATAGCTATCCATTCTGATGGGAAAATTGTTGAAGCAGGAAGCAGAGAAGAAATTTTTTCAAGCAGTATAGATACAACAAAAACGATTTTAACAGGTATAGAAAATGAATAAAACTTATGCAAATGGTATTTTTCTTTTTATTGCTCTTATTATATTTGGTATTATGATTTTTTATGTCGATGATTTTGCTCTTTTAAGAGAAAAAAAACATATTTATGCTTTGTTTGACCATATTGATGCTTTAGCTGATGGATCCCTTGTCTATTACAACGGTGTAAATGTTGGAAGCGTAAGAGGAATCGAGTTCTGGGATAGGAAAATTAAAGTAAGACTATCATTCAAAGCCGATATAATGCTTCATGAAAATATTATTATCAAAATAAAAACTGGTGGTCTTGTGGGTGAAAAATATATTGATATTTCTTCTCCCCCCGGGAAAACTGGAAAAATACTTACTAACGGTGAAACAATTCATGGCTCAACAGGAGAATCGTTTGACAGTTTAATTAATACATTTGAAAATCTGGCTTCTGAAATGAGTTATTCTTTTAAAAAAATAAATGCAATTCTTGATAAAAGTGAAAATAATATTAATAAAATATTTGAAAATACTCAGAAATCAACTGAAAAAATACCTGACTTGCTTACATCTCTTGAGGAAGAAATAAAACAAATTGGTGATGAAATGGAAAACGTTCTGAAATCTCTTGGAGATGAATTTTCTGAAATAAGCCCTGAATTAAAAGAAAGTTTAATTTCAGTGAAAAAAGTTATGAACAGGCTTGAAAATATTCTTAAAGTGGTTGATGATAAAAAGGACAGTCTTGGTGAAAGTATAGAGAATTTCGAAGGGATTACTTCAAATGTACTTAATATTTCAAAAAGAATAAACAATCTTATTGGTGAAGAAGGAACTTCTCTTGGTTCTCTTATAACTCCTTTTGACCGTGAAAATACAAATGCTGAATATGTAATGTCCTATTCTAATAAAGATGATAAAATTTATTCAGATGTATTTTTAAAGTTTTTGAGAAAAGATTTGAATTTTTTTGAAATAGGGATTGAAAAAATAGGTTATGAAAATGATTTCAAATTTGTTTTAAGTAAACAGCTTAATCGAACACAATACATGTTTGGGGGAATTATAAACTCAAAACCAGGCGGGGGCATGGGTGTTGTCCTTGACAGAACTTCTTTTGAGTTTTTCAATACTGATATTAATGAAGATTTTTTTAATCTGAAATTTGATTACTGCATTGATACTAATTACAGTTTCGGGGTAGAATATATAGATATTAAAGATAAGAAGGATTTTGAATTTTCAGTAAAAAGGAAAATGTGACTTTATTTAAAACGCGGATAAAACGCGAAAAAAACGCGAGTGAACCTTTAAAAGCAAAGAACAAAAACAATTAAAGCGAACAATAGCGGAGAAATAAAAGAATAAAGCATTAATCAGATGAAGATGGAAACCTCGGGTTTAATGAGGAGGGTCCGTCAAAAGATGATTAATTGCTTTATATTATTTTGGAGCGTGGTGAGCGATATTGTTTTTGTTCGATATTTTATGGATGAAACGCAGACCCATTATAGAACGATAAATTAATAATAAAAAGAGGTTTTTTTGCAGAGGGTAATATTTAAATTTTTAATATTTTTTTCTATTTTTGTAATATTATTTTCTTTTCTTTTCAGCGGAGAAATTAATAATTTTATTATTACTGCATTTGATAATTTTGTAGAAAAATTTGAATCACAGAGCATTAAAATAAGCTATGAATCAAAAAAAATTTCAATATTCAGAATCAGTGTTGACAACATTTCAATTTCTGATGAAGAAAATTTTTTTAAGGCTGAAAAAGTATATTTTTATCCTGATATTGTTTCTTCATTAAAAAATCAGAAGTTGATTTTTAATATAATAATCCAGAAAGGCAAGATTGAAGCAGATTTTACTCATTCAGTAAATAGAAGTAATTTTAATCTCGATACATTTGGAGTTTCAAGAATTTCTTTTTCTGGTACAGAAATTGATATAAAATTTGTTGAATATGGTGAAATAAAACGTTTTCAGACTGAAAATATTTCGGGAATAATAAATGCTAATACTGTTGCAGGAAATTTTGTTCATTTTACTAATAAAATAATTGATATTAAGGGAACAAAAATTGGTAAAAAAATCCAAGGCTCAATTAAAATAAAAAACGCTTCAGTAAAAAGATATGAACAATTTCTTAAAGATTTTGAATCGCTGAGTTATATTGAAGGTTTATTTAATGCAGAATTAGAGTATGCTCTGTTTGACAGTCAGATTGATTACAGAGGAGTGATTGAGTTTTCAGATACAAAAATGGTTATAGAAAGTTATGGAACCCATGAAATAAGTGATTTTTCCGGAAAGGTTGAGGTTGATGGAAAAATAAGAAAATTTATTAATACAAAATTTATGTGGAAAAATTATGAAATTGAACTTTCTGGAGTCAGAAGGAAAAAAAGTTATGCTGATTTGAAAATATCTATCCCAAAACTTGATAATTCATATATTTTTGTAAACGGGGAAGATGGCAAATGGAAATATAATGGGGTTTTACACTGGAATGATTATTTATTTGAAATAAATGAAAATAATATAATAACACTAACAAATAACAGTGGTTTCGATGGAAGATTTTATGTAGATTTGGAAAAATCCGGGGGTGATTTCAGATTTTCATATAAAGATAAATTTAACTTGTGGGGAAACTATTTTTTTGATTTTGAGCAATTCATATTTCAAACTGAAAAATCGTTTATAAGAACTGGAAAAAAAATATTCCCTTTTTCAGTTCAGAATAACAATGGTTTTTATCTGGAAATTGAAAAAATTTTAAACCTTGATTTTGATTATAAAACAGGTGTTATATCAGGCGAAACTATGTTCTCAAACTCTGTTGAAAAAATCTCAGGCAAGGCTGATTTTATTGAAGAATCAATTTTTATTGAGACAGAGCAGGGTTATTTTAAGTTTGATGACAAAAAAGTTGAATTGAAATACTTTTTCAGTTTTCCAGAATTGACATTTGAAAAAATTTTTGCAGAAAATGTCGAAGGGAACCTTTTTTACAATGAAGAAAATTATATTATTGAAGCTTCAGCAGAAAAAATAAATTTTTCAGGTTATGATTTCAATAACGTAAAAATAAATGCGGATTCACTGAATAATCAATATAAAATGATTTCAGATGATTTCAAACTTAATCTTGACAGTTTTCCAGATTATTCCAGTGGGGAAATTACGAATTTTTCCAAAAATTTTGACATACTCGGAGTAAATGCAACAATAGAATTTAATAAAGTTAAAATAAATAAAAAAAATAATAATATCTATATCACTCCAGAAAATTCCATAATAAAATATGGTGATTACAAATTTCATTTTAACAAAGGTGAAATAGTGATTGATGAAAATGGGAAAATTTCTTGTAAGAATATCGAGTATGTTTCAGATAGAGATATTCTGATTCTTGATTTGGAATATTTTGATAATAAGTTTGTGTATGAAGCTGTTTTAAAAGGCGATGGAGAATATTCCTGGAAAAATCTCTTTACTGTAAAAAACAAAGTGTTAAGAGTAAAAGGAGAAAATTCAGAATATCAGGGTACTATACTTCTTGATAAAGCTGTTCCAGGATTTGATATTCCTTATGAAATTAATGGGAAAATAGATTTTGATAAAAATAGATTTTATTTTTCAAATATCGAAGCAAAAAACAAATTACATTCTATTATTCTATCAGGAGAGTATAATCATTCAAAAGAAGAATTTTTTATTGATGCTGAAGCAAAAAATAAAATGGATTTCAATTTTAAAAATGAAAATATTGAATTATCAATAGTTGCCTCCGGTAATATAATTTTTGTTAAAAATAATCATCATACAGGGTTAGGTGGTAAGGTTAATATCGAAAATGGAAGAGTGTATGTTAAAAAACTTTCAGAAAATATTCCAGATTTTATTAACAGAGATTTAGAGGTTATTTTCAATGATTTAAATGTTAATTATGGAAAAAATAATTTTCTGGTTAACGGTGCTTTTTTAAATAATTCTCAAAATATGGAAAAAAAATTAAATTGCAGAATAAAAGATGGTAGAATAGATATTCTTGGAAATGATTTTAAAATAAGAGAAGGATACATAAATACTCTTGAAAGCAGAAAACATACCTCAGAGGGAATTATTAGATTTGAAAATAATTCCAGACTTGAGTCAGAATACATAGCGACTATTGGAGATATATATTTTGACAAGATATATGATAAAGAAAATAATTTGAATATATGGATTGATATTATGCTTGAAAAAACTTTTGGAGATTACAATGTTTTTGGAAGACTTTCAGGTAATTCTGAGAATAGAAATATTTATTTTTATTCTCAGCCTGAGCTTCCACAGAGTAAAATATATGATATGATGAAAAATAACAGTTTTTTTTCATTTTTTGAAGCTAAAGATTTCAGAGATAGAATGTTGAGTTTTATAGGTATGGATAAAGCTCTTTTTAACCGTTTTTCAAGAGAGCTTAACGTTGAATCTATCGATATAAAAGATGGTGGTAGTGGTTTTCAGATTAATGTTAAAAAGAATTTAGGTCAGAGAGCAACATTGAACTATGAAAGAATAATTGTTGAAGAAACTGAAAGTGTCGGTATTGAGTATAATCTGGGAAAAAATTTATTTTTTACCAGTGAAAATGATGAAAAGGAGAGTAATTTAAAACTGAAATGGAAACTCTTTTTTTAAAAAACAGAATAATAATAATATTTTTCTTAATTTTTACAGTTATTTCGATATTTCCTAATTCAGCGATAATTACTGGAATTGAATATCGCGGAAATAAACTATATGGGCAGGAAGAAATGAATTTATTCATTTCTTCAAAAATAGGAGATATTTTCAATAGTGAAACTCTTCAGAAAGATATTAACACAATATACAGAACAGGTTTTTTTTCAGATGTTGGTGCTGATACCCAGAGTTTTTCAGGTGGAATTAAAATAATTTTCACCCTTGTTGAGAATGAAAAAGTTTCAAAAATTAATTTTGCTGGAAATAACATATTTTCAGGTGAACTTTTATCAATGATAATGAGTTTAACCCCTGATTCGATTTTTAACTTCAATACATTAAAAAATGACATTTCTGATATTGAAAAATTTTACGCAAGCCGTGGTTTTATAAAAGCCAGAGTGGTTGACATTGAAGTAAGAGAAAATGGCAGAATAATTAATATTACTATTGATGAGCCAGTTATTGCTGAAATTATTGTTTCAGGAAATAAAACCACAAATGAAAGTTATATACTGAGATTGATTGGTCTTACAAAAGGTAATTATTTTAATAATAATGATATGGTTTCAGGATTGAATAATCTTAGAAACACTGGAATTTTTTCTGAAATAAGTTTTGAGCTTGAAGTAATTGATATTGGACTTGAAAAATCAGGGGTAGTTGTAAAAATTGAGGTTAATGAGAAAAAAACAGGAGAACTTGCTTTTGGTTTAAATTATGGTACTTTTAATGGTTTTGTTTTTTTTATGAATGTTGACAAAAAAAATTTCCGTGGTGGTGGAGAAACTCTTGGTTTTGAACTTAAAACGGGTAAAGTATCAGAATATGTATTCAAGTATGAACAGCCTCATTTTAAAGCCGGTGAAGGAAATTTTCAATTTGGACTATACAGCTTTAATACAACCAGAGATAAATTCAGAGAAGATGGTGTTAAATTATACAGTTATGATGAAGAAAAACAGGGGTTTACTCTTGGTTATGAATTGAATAATGAAAAAAATACAAAAGGATGGATTTATAAAAATGAAAAAATAAAAGGGGAAGCTTTTTTTGCCGGCGGCGGAAAATACGAAGAGAGAAAAGACTGGGTAGAATATATCACTTCATTTTATTCTGATGACAGTAAAATTAATTTAAAAGTTGGAATGACAGGAGTGGGATTTCTTAAAGGTAACAGAGAATATTATTATTATGATATTGATTATATCAACTCAAATTCTTTTTCGGATAAAAAATTAAATTTCAGAATAAAAACTGAAGGTATTACAATTGGGCAGGATAAGCTGGCAGAATACGAAAAAATTAAATTCGGTGGTGCAAATTCGCTTCGAGGTTATAAATCTGAACATTTTACCACAAACAGCTATTATGTTATAAATTTAGAATACAGACTGAATTTAAAAGAAAAACTTTGGTATGTTCTGTTCAGTGATCTTGGCTATGTTAATGACAGTTTTAAAAAAACAATTGGTTTCGGGTTGGCATTTGATACACCTGCTGGTATAATAAGGGTGGATTATGGAAGACCTTTTGGCGATAAACTCAACGAGAGTGGAAGAATATATTTGGGAACAGGATTCATGTTCTAAAAAAAGGAGAAAATTATGAAAAAAAGTTTAATGTTTATTCTGGCAGTTTTTTTACTAAACCTTGTTGCTTATTCACAAAATTTTGGCACAGCAGATTTTGGTCAGATTATGGATAAATATGAAAGATCACAGAATGTAACAGATTTATTAAGGATTGAATATGAAAAAAAACAGGAAGAAATAAATAAATTGCAGAAATCGCTTGAAGACAGAAGAGATGCTTTAGAAGAAGGAAGAAAAAACAATACAATTTCTGAAGAAGAATTTAAAAAACAGCAGGGAGATTTTCAGGTTGATGTTATTGGATTTCAACGCAAGGTTAAAGAATTTGAAACTGAACTGAAAGAAAAAGAACAGAGTTATTTTGAAAGTATTAAATCAGACATATATGCTTCTATTAAAAAAATTGCTGACAGAAAAAAAATAGTATTTGTGGTTGAAAAAGGGGTTGTCCATTTTGGCGGAATAGATATTACCGAAGAGGTAATACAGGATTTGAATAAAAAATGAGGAATAATATGAAAAAAATTGCACTCAGAGATATAATGGATAAATTAAAAGCTCAAATTTTTTATAATAACAAAAAAATTGAGCAAGCCGACGGAATAATTGAATGTATAAATACTCTTGAAAATGCTGAAAAAAATCACATTACATTTCTGGGAGCGGCAAAGTATGCTTCTATGCTGAAAAATACAAAAAGCAATTTTATTCTGATTGAGCCTAAGCTTTATGAACAGTATGCTGAAAATATCAGCGATAAATATTTTATTGTGGTTAAAAATGCTTACTTTGCTTTTGCAAATGTAATTGGGATGTTTGAAGAAAAAGTTATAAGAAAAGGAATTTCTGAGAAAGCTTCTGTAAGCAAAAGTGCCAGCTGTGGAAAAGATGTTTTTTTATCTGATAACGTATTTATTGGTGAAAACTCAAAAATAGGTGACAGAACAGTGATTTATCCAGGTGTTGTGGTTGAAGAAAACGTTTGTATAGGTTCTGATTGTATTATATATTCAAATGCTGTAATAAGAAAAAACTGTGTTATTGGAGATAATGTAATATTACATCCGGGAACGGTTATTGGAGCTGACGGATTTGGATTTGCGCAGGATGGCGGGAAAATTCATAAAATTCCTCAGATTGGAAATGTTGTAATTTTTGATAATGTTGAGATAGGAGCGAACGTAACTATTGACAGAGGGGTAGTTGGGCCTACAATTATAGGGGAAAACACCAAAATAGATAATCTTGTTCATATCGCACATAATGTAGAAATAGGAAAAAATTGTTTTATTGTTGCTCAGGTTGGTATATCTGGGACAGTGAAAATTGGAAACAATGTTAGAATAGCTGGACAGGCAGGTATAGTCGGTCATATTTCAGTTGGGGACAATACAACTGTTGCTGCAAGGTCTGTTGTTATGAATGATATTGATAAAAATTCGTTTGTTTCAGGATTTCCAGCAATTAATCACAATGAAGACATGAAGTTGAAAGT
>JBAZDD010000077.1:0-8843 GCA_041654635.1 Candidatus Muiribacteriota bacterium | reverse complement strand
TTTCTGGTCTTCCTATCATACTTTTAACTAATTTTATTTCCAAAGCCATTTTTTCCTCCTGTGTCTATACTTAAGCAAAAATCTTCTTAAGATCAACGCCTCTGATTTTAGCAATTTCATCAGCATTTCTCAACTGAAGTAAACCTTCGATTGTAGCTTTAACCATATTAATTTTGTTGTTAGAACCCAGAGATTTTGTAAGAATGTCTTTTATTCCTACTGCTTCAAGGACGGCTCTAACTGGTCCACCGGCGATAACACCTGTACCTTCAGAAGCTGGTCTGAGATAAACTCTTCCGCCATCAGCTATACCAGTTACTTCATGAGGAATTGTGGTTCCTTTAAGAGAAACTTTAACCATGCTTTTTTTTGCTTTTTCAATTGCTTTTTTTATAGCATTTGGAACTTCGTGCGCTTTGCCAAGACCAAATCCTACGTTGCCCTGTTTGTCACCAACAACAACAAGTGCTGAAAATCTGAATCTTCTACCACCTTTAACAACTTTAGCAACACGGTTAATATAAACAACTTTTTCTTCCAGAAGATTTTCTTCCGGCTGATTTCCTTTTAATTGTCTATCAACTCTTTCTTCAGCTTTTCTTAATTCTCTCTCGCTCATTTAACCTCCCGGTCCCTTAAAATTTCAGACCGTTTGCTCTAGCAGCATCGGCCAACTCTTTAATTCTTCCGTGATAACGGAAACCATTTCTATCAAAAGTAACTTCAGTAATATTTTTTTCCTGAGCTCTTTTAGCAACTATTTCGCCAATTTTTTTAGCAGCTTCAACGTTTCCACCATATTTTAACTGACCTCTGATGTCTTTATCGTTTGTTGAAGCATTTAAAATTGTTTTTCCAGTTGTATCATCTACAAGCTGAACATAAATATTTTTAAGACTTCTGTAAACTGACATTCTTGGTTTAACAGCAGTCCCGTTAATTTTTTTTCTGATAGAAATTTTTCTTTTCAATCTTTTTTTAAGTTTCAAATTGGATTTCATTTCTTATCTCCTATTAACTGCTATAATTAAACAGCACGTTTTCCGGCTTTTCTGATAATTACTTCGTCAGAATATCTGATTCCTTTGCCTTTATATGGTTCAGGTTCTCTCAGACTTCTAATTTCAGCAGCAAACTGTCCGACCTTCTGCTTATCAATTCCTCTGATTTTTATTGTCAAACCTTTGTCTTCAACAGCCGCTTCCAGTTCATTTGGAACAGGAACATCAATCGTATGTGAATAACCTAGTGACAGATTCAGAGTTTTGCCATTTAATGCAGCTCTGTAACCAACACCTGCAATATTAAGAGTTTTTTCAAAACCTGCAGTTACACCAGTAACCATGTTTCTAACTCTCGCTGCTACTGTACCGTGAAGTGATTTATGCAGTTTAAGCTCACTTGGTCTTTTTACAGCAATTGCTTTATCTTCTAACTCTATAATAATATCGCTATGGAAAGTTTCAGTCAAGGTTCCTTTTGGTCCTTTAACAGTAACTTGGGTTCCATTTACTTTTACTTCTACCTTTTCAGGTATTTCTATCGGGTTTTTACCAATTCTGGACATTAGCTAATCCTCCTTCTACCAGACATAACAGATAACTTCGCCGCCTAAGCCAAGTTTTCTGGATTCCTTGTCAGAAATAATACCTTTTGGAGTTGACATAATAGCAAGTCCTAATCCACCTAAAACTCTAGGAATATCATTTTTTCCAACATAAATTCTCAAACCTGGTTTGCTGATTCTTTTAAGGCCGTTAATTACTCTGTTTTTGTCCTTACCGTATTTCATTTCAATTTTCAAAAAGTTTTTATTACTTACTTTATATTCTTTAAAATCATTAATAAAACCATGATCTTTAAGAATTTTAGCAATTTCTAGTTTAATTTTGGAATGTGGAATTTCCACTTCCTGACTCATATTTTTATTTGCATTTCTGACTCTTGTAAGCATATCCGCAATAGGATCTGTCATAACCATTTATTTTATTCCTCCTACCAGCTCGATTTTCTGACGCCAGGAATCATACCTGAGCGCGCTAGATTTCTGAAACAAATTCTGCACATTCCGAATTTTCTTATAAAAGCACGTGGTCTTCCACAGATAGGACATCTGTTATATTCACGAACTCTGAATTTATTTGTCTTTTTCGCTTTTTCCATTAGACAGGTTTTTGCCATTTTGTTCTCCTCTCCTTACTTAGTTCTTTCTGAAAGGCATGCCAAGAGCTTTTAAAAGCTCTACACATTCCTCATCAGTTTTAGCACTTGTAGTAATAGCAATATCCATACCTCTTATCTGGTCGATTGTTTCATATTTAACTTCAGGAAAAACAATCTGTTCTTTAAGACCCATGTTGAAATTGCCACGTCCATCTGTTGATTTAGGGTTAATTCCTCTGAAGTCTTTAATACGAGGCATTACAATATTGAAAAATCTGTCAAGGAAACTCCACATTTTGTTTCCTCTCAAAGTAACTGAGCATCCAACCGGAAAACCTTCTCTGAGTTTAAAGTTAGAAATAGATTTTCTTGCTTTAGTTACCACAGGTTTCTGACCTGAAATTTTTTCAAGTGTTTCAATAGCTGATTCTATGGATTTAGGATTAACTTTAGCCTGTCCAATACCCATGTTGATAGTCACTTTCTGGATTTTAGGAATTCTGTTAACATTATCAATGTTGAATTCTTTAGCCAGATTAGGCGCTATCTCAGTTTTATATTTTTCCAATAATCTTGGGACTACATTGTTTTTTGTTTTAGCTTCGCTCATTCTACTCTAGCCCTCCTTAAATTTTATCAACTATCTCGCCGGATTTTTTTGAAAATCTTGCGGATTTACCATCAATTTTTTTATGTCCGACTTTAGTTGGTTTATCAGTCTGAGGACAGACAAGCTGAAGATTGGAGATATGAACGCTACCTTCTTTCTCAACTATTCCACCTTTTCTCATCTGATTGGTTGGCTTCTGATGCTTTTTAACAAAATTTACTTTTGAAACTATTGCTCTGCCTTCTTCAGGGTAAACTCTTAGAACTTCGCCAGTTTTTCCTTTTTCTTTGCCAGCAATAACAAGCACCTTGTCACCTTTCTTTATGTGTTTAACTTTGGTTTTCATTTACTTACTCCTCCTTAAATCACTTCAGGAGCAAGAGAAACTATTTTTGTGTAAGCTTTATCTCTGAGTTCTCTTGCAACCGGTCCAAATATACGAGTTCCTCTTGGATTACCGTCTTTATCAATAATAACAGCCGCGTTGTCATCAAATCTGATATATGAACCATCTGCTCTTCTGAAAGATTTTTTAGTTCTTACTATAACAGCTTTAACAACTTCTTTTTTCTTACATGTTCCGCGAGGTATTGCACTTTTAACAGATGCTGTAACTACATCGCCGATGCTACCATATCTTCTGTCTGTTCCACCAACAACCTGTATTACAAGCAGTTCTCTTGCACCAGTGTTATCAGCAACAGTCAATCTGGATTCTCTCTGTATCATAAAAAGTCCTCCCGTTCTTACTTAACAGCTTTTTCGACGATTTCAACAACTCTCCATCTCTTATCTTTAGATAGAGGACGGGTTTCCATCATTTTAACTTTGTCGCCAATACCGCATTCATTGTTTTCGTCATGAGCTTTAAATTTTTTGGATTTTCTGACTACTTTCTTATATCTTGGGTGTCTGAAAATGTTGTCAACAGATACAACAACTGTTTTATCCATTTTATCACTTACAACAACACCATATCTTACTTTTCTATTTGCACGTTCTTCCATCATGCATTACCTCCATCAGTAGCAAGCTGTTTTTCTCTGATGACAGTTTTGATTTTCGCTATGTCTTTTCTAACTTGTCTCAGTCTTGCTGTGTTTTCAAGTTTACCTGTAACAGCCTGAAAACGAAGATTAAATAATTCCTGTTTAAAATCGTTTTCTTTTGTTGTTAATTCATCTATGGTCAGTTCTCTTAATTCATTTGCTTTCATTTAATTTGCCTCCTGAATTTCGCTTGAGTATATGAATTTTGTTTTAACAGGAAGTTTATGAGAAGCAAGTTCCATAGCTCTTTTAGCGATATCCATCGGAACACCTTCTAATTCAAAAAGAATTCTTCCAGTTTTTACAACAGCTACCCAATGATCAACTCCACCTTTACCTTTACCCATTCGAGTTTCAGCTGGTTTTGAAGTCACAGGTTTCTGAGGAAAAATTCTAATCCATACCTTTCCACTTCTTTTCATATATCTTGTTAATGCAATACGAGCTGCTTCTATCTGCTGACTTGTAATCCATCCGCCTTCAAGAGCACACAGTCCGTATGAACCGAAGAATAAAGTTGTTCCTCTCTGAGCTTCCCCTTTAGGAACCCTGTCTCCGGTGTGCAATTTTCTATATTTAACTTTTTTTGGAATCAACATTTATGGTTCCTCCTTATTTCTTAGCACCTTTAGCTTTTTCACCCTGCTGTGCTTTGCTTTCGTCAAGAATTTCTGATGAGTAGTTTACATATCTTTTTTCTAATATGTCTCCACGGTACAACCATACTTTAACACCAATTATACCATAAGGAGTTCTGGCTTCAACAAAACCGTAATCCACATCAGCTCTGAGAGTCTGCATTGGAACTCTGCCTTCTCTGTACCATTCTGTTCTTGCAATTTCAGCACCACCAAGTCTGCCTGAACATGAAATTTTAACACCTTTCATGCCATCCATCATAACTTTACCAATAGATCTTTTCATTGCTCTTCTGAAAGCAACTCTTTTTTCAAGCTGTCCAGCCACATTGATAGCAATAAGCTGTGCGTGTTCACTTGAATTTTTAATTTCATTGATATATAGCAGAACCTGTTTTCCAGTTATTTTTGCAAGTTCATCTTTAAGATTGTTGATTTCAGCTCCGCCTCTACCAACAACAACACCTGGTCTTGCTGTATTGATAACAACTTTCACTTTAGAAGCTGAAGGTCTTTCAATTTCAACATGACTTATATCAGCATTGTTAACTTTTTTATCTATAAACTGTCTGATTTTAATATCTTCATGAAGAAAACTTACATAATCTTCACCTTTAGCAAACCATCTGGAAGGCCAAGTTCTGATAACACCTATTCTCATTCCGGTAGGATGTGCTTTCTGACCCATTAATTTTCCTCCTTGCTGACTTCTGCTTTTTTAGTGGTTTTTTTAGCTTTTTTAGCAGCTGGTTTTGATTCTTCAGTATTTTTAGCTAATTTTTTAGGGAGAACTTTCTGTTCTCTTTCTTTAAGAATCACAGTATTGTGACAACTTCTTTTGTTAATTCTGTAAGCTCTACCCATCGGAGCAGGCTGAATTCTTTTTAAAATCGGACCTGGATTTGAAAATAGTTCCGAAATATAAAGTCTGTCCACATCCATCTCGTGATTGTTTACAGCATTAGCTATAGCAGAATTTAAAAGTTTATTAATATAAAAACACGCTTTTTTGTTTGTGAATTTAATAATATTAAGAGCTTCACTAACGTTTTTCCCTCTAATTTCTTTCATAACCTGATTCATTTTAGAAGGTGATATTCTTATATATTTCTGTGTAGCAGTTGATAGTTTTTCCATTATATGCCTCCGTTACTTAAGAGAAATGGTTCTCTTTGTATGATCACCATGTCCTCTGAAAGTTCTTGTTGGTACAAATTCACCAAGCTTATGACCGACCATGCTTTCAGAAATATATATTGGCACATGTTTTTTGCCATTATGAACAGCAATAGTATGTCCAACCATTTCAGGTAAAATTGTGCTTCTTCTGGACCAGGTTTTTAACACTTTTTTACTTCCACTTTTGTTCATATCAACAATTTTATTGTAAATATGTTCATCTATAAATGGTCCTTTTTTCATTGATCTACTCATTTATAATTCCTCCTAGTTAATCCTTTTAACTATAAGTTTGTCACTGGATTTGCTCTTTCTGGTTTTCAATCCTTTAGCACACTGACCCCATGGGGATACAGGATGTGGATTACCCTGAGGAGCTCTACCTTCACCACCGCCGTGAGGATGATCAACAGGATTCATAGCAACACCTCTCTGGTGAGGCTTTTTACCCATCCATCTTTTTCTTCCAGCTTTTCCGATTGTGATATTCATCCAGTCAGAATTTCCAACATTTCCAATAGTTGCTCTGCATTCAGCAAAGATTTTTCTTGTTTCGCCGGAAGGCATTTTAACAAGAGCGTATTTTCCTTCAAGACCAAGAAGCTGAGCTGAAGTTCCAGCACTTCTTGCAATCTGTCCGCCTTTGCCAGGTTTCATTTCAATATTATGAATTGAAGCACCTGCTGGAATATGTTTCAATAAAGTTGAATTTCCAACATTAATTTCAACTTTTTCACCACTTAGAACTGTATCACCAACTTTTAATCCTGTTGGAGCAAGAATATATCTTTTTTCTCCATCAGCATAGTTAAGAAGAGCAATATTTGCAGTTCTGTTTGGATCGTATTCAATTGTTGCAACTGTTGCAGGTATATTTTCCTTATCTCTTTTAAAATCTATAATTCTGTATCTTCTTTTATGTCCACCACCTCTGAATCTGGAGGTCAGTCTTCCCTGATTGTTTCTTCCACCTGATTTTTTAACTGTATCAAGTAAAGATTTTTCAGGTTCAACTTTTGAAAGATCTGATTTATCAAGAGTAGTCATATATCTTCTGCTAGGTGTCGTTGGTTTAAATCTCTTAATAGCCATCATTATCTCCTTTCTGCTTACGCGCCTTCAAAAACTTCGATTTTGTTTCCTTCTTTTAAAGTCACAATAGCTTTTTTCCATTGTGGTCTTTTACCGACATGGATTCCCTGTCTTTTCAATTTTCCGTCATATTTCACTGTATTAACTTTAGTTACTGAAACGTTGAAAATTTTTTCAACAGCGTCTTTTATTTCATGTTTATTGGCATAAGGTGCTACTTTGAAACAATATTTATTGTCTTCCATCATAGAAACACCTTTTTCTGAAATAAGAGGGGTTCTGATAATATCAAATTTATTTTTACTTGGCATTAGAATATACCTCCTCTATTTTTTTAAGAGCACTTTTTGTAAGATAGATATTTTCATATCTTACAAGGTCATAAACATTGATAGAATCTACATTCAGAACTTTTGTTCTTTTAATATTTCTTGAAGATAAAATTAATTTTTCTTTATTTTCATCATTATTTGACAAAACAAGAAGATTATATTTTTCAGAAGCACTCTGAGTGTTTAAAAACTCAACCATTGCTTTTGTTTTAATTTCATCAAGAGCAAGCTCTACTGCCCATGTTTTTTCACTTGCAAATTTATCAGCTAAAGCTGAAATAAGAGCAGTTCTTTTTGATTTTTTATTCAATCTGTATGAATAATCTCTTGGCTGAGGACCAAACGCAATACCACCACCTGGCATCAATGGAGATTTGTTTGTTCCCTGTCTTGCTCTACCTGTTCCTTTCTGTCTGAAAGGTTTTTTACCTGAGCCAGTTACCATAGCTCTGGTTTTTGTTGAATGTGTTCCCTGTCTTTTATTAGCAAGCTGATTCAGAACTGACTCATGAATAAGGTGTTCATGAACTTCACTGCCAAAAATTTCATCAGAAACATCAACTTTTCCGATTTCTTTACCTTTAATATCTAATAAGGTCATCTTAGCCATAATAATTCCTCCAATTAAGCTTTCCTGGCTGGGGTAATAAAAACAATACTGTTTTTAGCGCCAGGCACACAGCCTCTTACCAGCACAACGTTATTTTCTGTGTCAACATCAACTATTTCAAGGTTCTGTTCAGTAACTCTGACATTACCCATCTGACCGGAAGTTTTCATTCCTTTAAACACGTGAGAAGGATCTGATGAACCACCACGTGAACCAGGTCCTCTGTGATTCATTCCACCATGTGTTTCAGATCCGCCTGAAAAGTGATGTCTTTTAATAAAACCTGCAAAACCTTTACCTTTTGAAGTTCCAATAACATCAACAAGACCATTTACTGATTTTAAAACTTCACATGTAATTTTCTGACCAAGTTCAACACCGTCAACTTTATCTGTTCTGAACTCTACTACATGTCTTAAAACAGGGACATTGTTCTTTTTAAAATGTCCATCATAAGGTTTGTTAATACTTTTTTTAACCTGTTTAATTTCACCAGCTATTTTTTCTTTTTTAGTTTTTTCTTTTACTTCTTCAAAACCAAGCTGTACTGCTGTATATCCGTCTGTTTCATCAGTTTTAATCTGAGTTACATAGTTCGGGGATGCATCAATTACAGTTACAGGAACAGCTTCGCCGCTTTCTTTATATATTGTGGTCATTCCCACTTTTTTACCGATATATCCAAACACTTAGCACCTCCGCCTTTAGAGTTTAATCTCAATATTTACACCAGAAGGAAGTTCCATCTTCATCAAAGAATTAACTGTTTCAGGTGTAGGATTGAGTATGTCTATCAATCTTTTATGTGTTCTGATTTCAAACTGCTCTCTTGATTTTTTATCAACATGAGGTGATCTCAGTACACAGAATTTTTCAAGTTCAGTTGGAAGAGGAACTGGTCCTCTTAAAACTGAGCCAGTTTTCTTAACTGTATCAACTATAAGTGTAGTTGATTTATCAAGAATTCTATGGTCAAACGCTTTTAAATAAATTCTCATTTTCTGACTTGCCATTTAAGGTAATCCTCCCTAATTTACTCAATAATTTCTGTAACAACACCAGCACCAACTGTTCTTCCACCTTCTCTGATTGCGAATCTTAATTCTTTTTCCATCGCAATTGGAGTGATTAGATTAACTGTTATTGCCACATTGTCACCAGGCATTATCA
>JBAZDD010000076.1:0-8932 GCA_041654635.1 Candidatus Muiribacteriota bacterium | reverse complement strand
AACTCTTTCTGAATTTAATGACAGCTCTGAATTAAACAGCATTTATAACAAAGATGCAAAATCTGAATATTGTATTATAACTTCAGGTATAGCCTTCACACATGTAATGGAAGTCTGTGACAATATTCCAGTGCTTAAACTTGGATTTACCTATCCTCTGCCTGTAAAATTTATAGAGGATTTTATTAAAAATTTTAAAAAAATAATTGTAATAGAAGAAAACGATGATTTCTTGCTTTATCAGCTGAGATTTAACCTTCCAGAATATAGTTTTCACGGTAAACCTGCTGAATATATTATTAACGAACTTAATGCAGACAGAGTTAAAGAAATAATTGAGTTTATAACTTCTAAAAAATCAAATTCAGAAAAAAATATAAATTCATTTGACATTTCAACACTTCCTCCAAGACCCCCGCAGTTTTGTCCGGGTTGCCCACACAGAGCAACTTTTTACACAATTGCAAAACATAAAATCCCGGTTACAGGTGATATAGGTTGTTATGGTCTGGGTGTACTTCCACCGTTTTCTGGGATGGATACTATTTTATGTATGGGTGCCTCAGTTACCATGGCTCACGGTTTCAGCCTAAGTGGTGAAAAAGCGGTCGGAATAATAGGAGATTCAACATTTTTTCATACTGGTATTAATGGATTAATTAATACTTATTATAATAAAGGTATTTCAACAATTATTATTCTGGATAATTCCATTACTGCCATGACTGGCGGTCAGATAAATCCGGCATCATTCACTTCAAATACAGTTAACGTAAAAATAGAAGATGTTGTTAAAGGAATCGGGATTAAAAATGTGCATATACTTGATTCTTACGAGCTTAAAAATATTGATTCTAAAATAAGAGAATGTGTACAAACTGATGAATTAAATGTTATCATTGTAAAAAATCCGTGTGTGCTTATCAAAAAGGAAAAAAATGAAAAAAAATACATGGTAAATCAGAACAACTGTGTAAAATGCAAAATGTGTCTTAAAGTTGGCTGTCCAGCTATTACTGTTGACAATGGTAATGTTTCAATTATTGAAGATTTCTGTGCTGGATGTGGAGTTTGTGCGGCTGTATGTCCGAAAGGAGCAATAATATGATAAAAAACATTCTTCTTTCAGGCGTTGGCGGACAAGGTATTATAACAATGTCCAAAATAATTACTTATGCACTTTTTAAAAATGGGTTTGATGTAAAAAAATCAGAAATTCATGGTTTATCACAGAGAGGTGGAAGTGTTACAAGTATGATTAGATACGGGGAAAAAGTCTGGTCACCAGTAATTCCTGATAATAATGCTGATTATGTTATATCTCTTGAAAAAGTTGAAACATTAAGATACACAAATCTGTACTCATCAGATACTTCAATTATAATTAATAATCTTGAATTAAAACCTATTACAGTAACTGCCGGTAAATTTGATTATCCCGAGAATATTGAAAAAATCCTTTCTGATAATGGATTTTCAAATATTCATACTGTAAACGCTGTTGAAAAATCTATTAAACATTTTAATTCACAGAGATTTTCTAATATAATACTTGTTGGATGTTTTTCAAAATTAATTGATATTGAAGAAAAACTCTGGGTATCTGCTATTGAAGCAAATATAAAAAGTAAATTTGTTGAAAAGAATTTAAAAGCTTTTGAAATAGGAAAAAAAATAATAACAGGAGATGAAAAATGAGTTTAGAAAATTTGATTTCAGTTTTAGGGATTTTTGCAATTCTTGGATTTGGTTATCTTTTATCTGACAACAAAAAGAAAATAAACTGGAGAATGATAGGTTGGGGTGTTGGTTTACAGTTGATTTTTGCTCTAATAATTCTTAAAACCACCCCGGGTAAAATGTTTTTTATATGGATTAAGGATGTTGTTAATATAATACTTTCATTTACTGCATCTGGTTCTGAATTTTTATTTGGAAATGTTGTTACTGATATGCAGACTTTTGGTTATATTTTTGCCTTTCAGGTGCTTCCTACAATAATATTTTTCTCATCTTTCATGGCAGTTTTATATCATCTTGGAATTATGCAGAAAATAGTTATTTTCATGGCGAAAATTATGACAAAAACAATGGGTGCATCTGGTGCTGAAGCTCTATCATGTGCTGCAAATGTTTTTGTTGGTCAGACAGAAGCACCACTTGTGGTTAAACCATACATTAAATCAATGACACGCTCAGAAATAATGACACTGATGACAGGTGGTATGGCTACAGTGGCTGGCGGTGTTATGGCAGCTTATGTTGGAATGGGTATTGATGCTGGTCATCTTCTTGCAGCTTCAATAATGTCGGCTCCTGCGGCTATAGTTATGGCTAAACTTATGATTCCTGAAGTTGAAGAATCCAAAACCAAAGACGGTGCTGAACTAATATTAGAAAAAAACAGTGTAAACGTAATAGATGCAGCTGCCCAGGGAGCTTCCGACGGTCTTTATCTTGCATTAAACGTTGCAGCAATGCTTCTTGCTTTTATTGCTCTTATTGCAATGGTTAACTATATTATTTCATGGGTTTCAATGGCTACCATAGGGAAAGCAATAACACTTGAATTAATACTTTCTTATATTTTTGCTCCTTTTGCCTGGATTATGGGTGTTCCTGCAAAAGATATATTAAAAATCGGGGAACTTCTTGGTGTTAAAACTGTGCTTAATGAATTTGTTGGTTATGCAAGACTTCAGGAAATGATGGGTGAGTTGAGTATGCGCTCTCAGGTTATTGCAACTTATGCATTGTGCGGATTTGCAAATTTTTCATCTATTGCAATTCAGATTGGTGGAATTGGAACAATAGCGCCTGGTAAAAAACATCTTCTTGCAAAACTTGGTCTTAAATCAATGATTGGTGGTACGCTTGCTGCTTTTCTTACAGCTACAATTGCTGGAGTTTTATACACAGAAGAACCAAGAGCTTTCAGTGATAAAGAAACTGAAGTTTCTCAGAATGTAATTATTGAAGAAGTTGAAACTGTAGATTATATGAAAAAGGCTGGTCTATGAATCCTGAAACAAAAATCACTTCACCAGACAGTGTTTTATATACTCAGGTCGGGGATGAAATAATCATCCTCGATTTGACTTCTGGCAAATATTTTTCTTTAAACCATACAGCCGCAGATATATTCAAACTATTTGTAAAAGAAAAACTATCTTTTGGAGAGGTTTACGATAAACTTGCAATTTTATATCCAGAAGCTGATTCAATTACTTTAAAAAAAGATATTCGTGAACTGGCGGAAGATTTAAAAAAATCAGGTATCTTTTTTTATTAAAAAATAGCCTATTCAGGTTATTGATTTTTAATTATTATCCAATTATACTTATTTTAATCTTGTATAGAATTCATTTACAGCTCACATTAAACAAGAAAAAATCGGAGTTTCTATGATAAAAAATTTTTATGAAGTTGATATTGATATTGATTTAAAGTCTTTCATACCTGAGTATATTAAAAATAAAAAAAATATGCTTGAGCAAATTGAAAGTCTTTTAACAGTAAAAAATTTTAATAAAATTCGAGAAATAGCACATAATTTAAAAGGTACAGGGGCTTCATACGGTTTTGATTATATAACCGAAATTGGTAAAAATATTTCTGAACATTCAAAAAATTGCGAAACTGAAGAAATAATCAGCGATATAAATAAACTCAAAGATTATCTGAAAAAATTAAAAATTAACTATATTCAAATTGATTAAAATATTTTATTAAAAAATTCATAAAGATATCTTGTTGTCTTTTTTATATCCTCTTTATAAACAAATTCGTTGGCTGAATGGATATTCCCGCCACCAGGTCCAAAAACAAGTGTAGGAACTTTTGTTCTTGTCCCAAAAAAATTAAAATCACCCACACTTCTTGTAGTGAAATCGCATAACTCTTTTTCATTTTCTTTAGGTATTACTTCTTTAAATTTATTTATAAATGGATTATTCTCAAAAAGGTAAGGGTTATATTCATGTTGTGGCGAAGGAGTGTATCTTTTTGTTACTACTACTTTTGAACGTGGTTTAATTTTTTTTATCACTCTTTTAATTTCAGAAATTGCAGTTTTGGGATTTTCACCAACAATAAGGTTTCTGTTAACTTGAATAATACAATAATCTGGTATGGTAAATCCTTCTGTCCCGCCTTTTACACTAAGACTGTTATAATGTCCACGTCCCATTTTAATATTTGAATAAAGGTCAAAATCATCAAGTGCCTGGATAAATTTTGCAGCATCGTGTATTGCATTAATTCCAAGCGATGGTTGAGAAGCATGTGATGATTTTCCGAAAAATTCAACTTCAAATAAAACTCGACCTTCGGCTCCGACAACAATTACCGGATATTTTGTTTTATGAATTTTTTTATGACTTACACAATAGGAATTTTCCGCAAGAACTGGTGATGGTTCTGTTACAATAATAAAATCATAATTTTTGAAACTGTGTTCTCTCAGTAGGGTATCACTTCCAAAAGAATATGCAGCTTCTTCGCCAAAAACTAAAGAAAGAAATAACGTCCCATTAATTTCTTTTTTACTGTCAACAAGTTTAAGTATGCTGGCAATTGCAGCAGCACATCCAGCTTTCATGTCAGAAGCACCGACTCCGTATATTTTGCCATCAATTTCTTCACCGGAGTATGGATTATAAAACCATCCTTTTTTTGGCATTACAGTATCAAGATGTCCGTTAATCATTACTTTTGGCCCTTTGCCATTACCAAGCACTAATATTATATTTTTGAATTCTGTGTAGGTAACAAAAGGATTCTCAAAATTCTGGAACCTGGCATCCACCCCTTGTTCTTTCAGATAGTTGAGTGTGTATTCGTATATTTCTGGTCCGTCTGCATGACCACTTGGAATTTTTATCAACTCTTTTGTAAGATTAACTGATTCTTCTTCATATCTGCAATAAATGTCATTCATCATTGTTTAAATCCTCATCGATTAATATCCAATTACAGTGAATAAGTTATGGGTAATCCGTAATCCGTTAAAAGCTTTTTTGCTTTGTTTTTTCGGATCACTCATTACTGATTACTGATAACGGTTCTTAAGTTCTTGCTTTCTCGGATCACTCATTACTGATTACTGATAACGGCTTTTAAGGTTCACCCGCGCCCCTCTAATATTTCGGTTAATATCTATTTATAATTGAAAAAAATTTAATTTTTCTTTATTATGTCTATATAACAAAAAACTGAGGTGAATTTTGGATTATATAAATAAATTAATTTTTGAAACCGGAGCTTTTGATTTTTCAGATGATACAGAAAAATTATTTAATAATGCAATGCTTCAATGTTTCAACTACCATTATAATAACAGTGAAATGTATAAAAAAATATGTGACAGCAGGAATATTAATCCTGATATAGTAAAAAAATATATTGATATTCCTGACGTTTTTGTTACTGTTTTAAAAACCTGGGAATTTATTACAGGCAGCAAAGAAAATGTTAAACTGACACTTTCATCTTCTGGTACAGGTGGTCAGAAAAGTTTTATTTATCTTGATGAAAAATCTCTTGTGAATATTCAAAAAATTGTAAAAGAAATTTTCAGTTCACTTGGAATGGCTGACACAAGAGTAACAAACTATGTTTGTTTTACTTATGACCCTGAAGTAGCTTCAGATGTTGGGACAGCTTTTTCTGATAAAATGCTCACTTCATTAACAGGTGTCGGTGAAGTATTCTACACAATGCAATTTGATAAAACAAAAAATGATTTTGTGCTTGATATTGATAAAACAATTGAAAAACTTGATAAATTTTCAAAAATGTCAAATCCAGTAAGAATACTTGGATTTCCTGCTCACCTTTATTTTTCACTGCTTGAGTATAAAAAAAGATATAATAAAACACTGAACCTTACCGAAGGTTCATTTGTAATAACAGGTGGTGGATGGAAAAATCATGCTGGTGAAGAAATTCCAAAAGCTGAATTTAAGAATATTTTATCTCAGATGCTTGGTATTTCAGTCCAGAATATCAGAGACCATTTTGGAATGGTTGAACACGGTATTCCTTATGTTGACTGTGAATATGGCAACCTTCATATTCCTGTATATTCAAGAGCACATACTTTTAATCCATATAATGAATCTATACAGAATTATGAAAATGAAGGATTGTTAATGCTTTTTTCACCTTATGTTAACTCTTATCCATCAATTTCTCTGCTTACAACTGATAAAGCAGCAATTAGAGAGCATTGCCCATGTGGGAGAGGACCTTACATTGATTTGATAGGAAGAGCTGGATTAAACAAACATAAAGGATGTGCAATAGCAGCGATTGAAAAACTTAAGAGCGGCGGATGAAACGCGTGAGAACCGGGAATGAAACGCGAGGGAGTGTGATTTGATAGTTAATTCTGATTTTGAAAAAAACATAAAATTGTTAAAAGAAAACAATATTGACCTTGTCAACACATCAATAGATTACATACTTGATGTTATGAGAGAGCTTTCAATAATATGGCAGAATCCCAAAAGTTCTTATCGAATTAAAGCAAAAGAAAAACTCCCTGATATTGTTAACTTTTCTGACGAAATGATTGAAGAAGGGCTTGAAGTAATTGTTGAACTTCTTAAACCAGGAAACATTGTTTTTAATCTAAAACGCTCTATTGGAAAAAAACAAATGCTTGATGAATTTGTGTATTCCTATGACAACTCAACTTATTCAAAATTCAGACCACTTGGAGTGGTTTCGCATATATCAGCTTCAAATGTTTTCATTTCATGTGTTGACAGCCTTGTTTCAGGAATAATAACAAAAAACTCAAATATATTAAAAATTCCAAGAGTTGATAATTTTTTCCCCTTACTTTTCATGGAATCCTTAAAAGAAGTTGATAAAAAAAATGTTATTTATAAAAATATCCAGCTATGGGATTTCAGAAGTGGAAATTTAGAAGCTGAAAAAGCAATAAAGGAATTCAGCGACGGTATTGTAATCTGGGGCGGGGAAGAAGCTGTCCGAGCATACAGACAGGGTATTGGAATTCACACAAAACTTATAGAATATGGTCCAAAATACAGTTTCAGTGTTATATTTCGAGATAAAGATATTGAAAAAGTGGCTAATGCTTGTGCACTTGACGTTTCAATGTGGGAACAGGCAGCATGTTCATCACCTCATGTAATATTTGTAAAAGAAGAATTCGGGGAAAAATTTACTGAATTATTATATAAATCACTGGAAGAAGTAAATAAAAAATATCCTCAGAAAAAGAACGATTTCGATACTCAGACAGAAATTCTAAAGTGGAGAAAAATACTTGAAACTAACGCTGTTTTAAATAATGGCAAAGAATTTCATAAAAAAGGTGAAAACTTCTCTGCTTATTACATTAAAAACAGCATATTTGAAAATTCCTGCATGTTTAGAAATGTAATTGTAAAAACTTTTGAAAATCAGCAGGATATTCTTGAAGGAATAAAACCTCTCGGAAAATTTATTCAAACTGTCGGAATATGGGCTGACAGGAAAACTTTTTTTGAATTCTCTGATAAACTTGTAAATCACGGTGTTTATCGCATTACTTCATGCGGCCATATGTCAGCTGGAATTAATGGTGCTCCTCACGATGGTGAATATCCGCTGCGTAAACTTGGTGAATTTGTATGTATTGAAAATGTAGGGCTTGATAAATTTTCTGAAATTTCAGAATTTGCAAAAGATAACACTGAATTTTACAGTAAAAAAGAACCTGGCTCTCTTTTAACACGTGATGAATGTTTTGAAAACTCTCCACCATTCACAAAAGCAATGATTACCGGTGATGATTTCAACGGTTTTATTTTTTCTTCAGGCGGAACCACCGGAAAACCTAAATATGCGCTTTATTCAAGAGAAGATTATGAAATAATGACTGATATACTGGAAAAAATCTATCGTGCTGCTGGAATTACTGAAAAAGACCGTGTGGCAAATATTTTTATCGCTGGTAATCTCTGGACTTCTTTTCTTGTTGCAAACGAAGCATTAAGAAAAATTGGCTGTGTTAACTTCCCGATTGCAGGAAATTCCGACTTTGAAGTTATTGATTTGTATCTTGAGAGATTTAAAATCAATGCTATTGTTGGACTTCCATCAATTATAATTAAAATGGCTGAAATCTGCGAAGAAAAAAATCTTGATATTAAAATTGATAAAATTCTTTATGGTGGCGAACATTTTTATCAGAGTGCAAGAGATTATGTTAAAAAAATATGGGGTGTAAAAAGAATTGCCTCAGCTGGTTATGCGCTTGTTGATACTGGTCCTGTGGGTTATCAGTGCGAACATCTTGAAGGCGGGGTTCATCATGTATGTGAAGATTTTGTTCATTTTGAACTTATTGATGAAAATGGTAATTTCATAGAGGATTATAATGTTAATGGCGAAATAATTATTACTAACATAAATCGTCATAAAATGCCTGTAATCCGTTTTAAATCAGGTGATGCTGGTAAATTAATAAAAATGGGGCAGTGCAAATGTGGTTTTAAAGGCAAAACTTTTGAGCTGCTTGGAAGATGTGACGATGTAGTTATAGCGGGAAGCACGAATATCGAATTTATTTCGTTTGAAGAAACTATTGTTGAATTTCCTGAACTATCCTCAATCTGGCAGGTAATAATTGAAACAAACGACAATAAAGACAAAGTGATATGGAAAATTGAAACTCGAACTGGTATAAAAAGTGATTCGATTGATAAAGAAAAAGTATTGCAAACTTTACTAAAACATGCTAAAAATATTAAGAAAACCAGTGAATCAGGCTGGCTTGATGTTAGTGTCGAAATTGTAGATTCAGGTCAGATTGAAAGAGTTGAGAGAACTGGAAAAATAAAAAAAGTTGTTGACAGGAGAGGTTGAAAGTTATGGAATGGATTAGATATATTGCTGTACCTCTTATTGGGGCTCT
>JBAZDD010000075.1:0-8972 GCA_041654635.1 Candidatus Muiribacteriota bacterium | reverse complement strand
TGTTTCAACTGATATAACAGGTTTTTTTGATTATATTGCATATCATATTGTTAGACTGGCAAAAGGTAATGGTAACAGGCTTTTTCTTTATTTTTATGTTTTTTCTATTATTCTTACTGTTTTTACCTCAAATGATATTGTAATCCTTACTTTAACTCCAATAATTTTTTATGTTGGAAAACATGCTCATATAAATGTGCTTCCGCTTCTTTTTGCAGAATTTTTCGGGGCCAACACTTCATCAATGCTTTTATATATAGGAAATCCAACAAATATTATTGTTGGAAACACTCTCAGAATTACATTTTTTGATTATTTTCTGAATATGTGGAAACCTGCACTGGTGGCAACTCTTTTAAATTATATTTTACTCAGATTTTTTTTCAGAAAAGAGATTACAAGAGAGTTTTCTGTTATTGAGCATTCTGAATATCTCATAAGAAACAGATATGATGCTTGTATAAGTTTTATTCTCATGGCGGGAATGCTTATTTCTCTGATTTTTTCAGAATATGCAGGGGTGAAAATTTATGTTGTTACAACTTTTTTTGCTCTGCTTTTTCTTATAGAAGATTTTATTTTTACTATTTATTATCATTTTGCTCATATATCTCATAAAAAATATGGCTCGGTTACAAAAAGATTTTTCAGAATTACCATACCAGAGGAAAAAAACGATGTGTTTATTATTACTGGTCGTATTCCGTGGAAAATTCTGCCATTTGTATTTTCAATTTTTATTTTTGTTTCAGCTTTGAACAGTTACGGATTTATAAGTTTAATGGCCGAAATTTTCACAAAATTAAGTATAAATTCTTTCTGGGCTGTTTCTGTTATGGGATTTGCAGCATTGATAATTTCTAATATTCTAAATAATCAGCCAATGACAATTTTATTATCTAATCTTTTAATAAATCCATTGTATGTTGTAGAGGAAGAAACTTTTATAAAATCAGCTTATTCTCTGATTGCTGCATCAAATCTTGGGGCTAATCTTACCTTGATAGGAGCTCTTGCCGGGGTAATGTGGGCTGGGATTTTAAAAGAAAAAGGATTAAATATTGATTATTGGAGTTTTTTTAAAACTGGAATAAAAGTCACCCCGATTGTATTTTTTGCTGTGTTATTGACAATTCTGTTTCAGTAATTTTTATTCTTGACATTTAGTGTCAAAATGGATAAAATAGGTAAAAAAGATATTCGGGAGTAAATATGGATTTCAACGAAAATGAGATTTTAAATACCACTGAAGCATGTAAATTCCTTAAAGTAAGTCATTCAACCATGAAAAATTATCTCAGGACAGGCAAAATTAAAGCATTTACAACTCCAGGCGGGCATTATCGAATATATAAAAAAGATTTGATGGAATTTATTGAAAGCTCAAATAAAGAGGGAAGAAAAAAAATAATTGTAGTTGATGATGATCTTGATATTTTAGAATTAATTGATACAGTATTGAATTCTGAAAAATTTAATGTTATAACTGTTTGTGATGCAGTAAAACTTGGAATAAAAATTGCTACTGAAAATCCAGATTTGATACTGCTTGATATAATGATGCCATCAATAGATGGTTATGAAGTGTGTAAAGCGTTGAAAGAAGATGAATCAACAAAACATATTCCGATAATACTTGTCACCGGAATAGATTTAAAAGCTGTTAAAAACAACTATAAAAAAGTAAATGCTGATTCATATCTTTTAAAACCATTTACTCCTGAGGAATTGTTAAACAAAATACATGAATTTATTTAGAGAGAAGGTGTGCTGGTTAAGTCCGTTTTTTTATGAAAAATAAGGTTATTCTTACTATAGGTCAGGAGTTGAATTTCCGAACTTTTGAAGAGTTCAGAGAGCAGTATGCAAATTTTGCGAAAGTGAATAATTCAATTATCTATCTTGATTTTGCAGCCACAAAAAACATAGACAGTACTGGAATTTCTGAAATTGTAAAATTTAACAGTCAGATGGAAAAGAAAGGTAATACTACTGTACTGGCTAATATCTGTGATCCAATATATAAAGTATTCAAACTTGTAAATTTAAACAGAATTTTCCCGATTTTTAAAAATATTGATTATGCCTATGGTTGCGAAACAGAGTTGAAAAATTTTAGAAAACACAGTGAGGATTTATCGATTACTCTTATGGGTGAAGACAGGCTTCTGCTGGAACTGTTTCTGCATATACTGGAAGCTTACGGTTATCATAACTGCAAAATTTACGAAAATGTTGAAACTTATTTGCTTGAAAATTCCACGAGAGATAACGCTCATATTCTTATTGTTGAGAAAAAATTTGCTCAGGCTCTTGATGATTCAGTAATTGAAACTATAAAAACTAAAACCAGCAATATTATTATATCAGACATTCTTGAAATACTGGATGAAAAACCTCTTGATTCTGAAAGATTTGAAAATGAAATGAATTACATTTTCGGAACTATTGATGAGAAAAGTTATGGTATAATTTTTAATTATGGTGTTAAAGAGATAAGCAGTGATGCAAAAGGAAAAGAAGTTATTGAAAAATATGAAGAAGTCAAAGAGTTTATAAACGAATTTTTACATGATATTTCATCTCCATTAAATGTTTTTCTTAACACAAAAAGTATTTTTAACGATTTTGAAAATACAGAACCAGAACTTTTCCGTGCTTTTGAAACAAGTTTTAATAAAATTCATCAGCTTATTGACGAGATGAAGTTGTTTGTAGATAATGAAGATTATGTTTCAAAAGAAGAAATTGTAATGGGTGATTTTTTAAATGAAATCATTACAATTTCAGATAAGTTATGTGAATATGAAGAAAAAGATTTTTATTTTAAACTTCCAGAAAATCTATCAAATATGAAATTACATTCAAGTTATGCTTTTTTGAATCATCTTTTTATTAATTTAATATCAAATGCTGTTAAATATTCAAGAAAAAAAGTAGGAATTGAAGTTTCAGAAGAAGATAACTCTATAGTATGTCGATTTTTTGATGATGGTGACCATTTAGATTCACTTGTTTATTTTAACACTGATGGGATAAATTACAGAAGTTTAAAAAGCACTCAGTCAAAAGGCGGGGGAAGAGGGATTAAAATTATCAGAAAAGTTATTAATAAACTAAAATTTAAAATTGAGATTGAAAACATTGAAAAAGGAAAATATATTAAGCTGATAATGCCTGCGGATTAGGAACGCGGGTAAAACGCGTATAAAACGCGGATAAAACAGGAAAAAACTTTGAATAGATTTATTGAGCTTTCAAATCAGGCAGGACCATTTCTAACCATCGAACTTACAAATCTATGCAATTATCGCTGTATAATGTGCTATAGAGAAAAAGTTGACATAAAAAGCAGAGGTTTCATGGATTTCTCTCTATTTAAAGAAACTGTGGAACATATTGAAAAAAGTGGGTTCAAATTTTTCGGATTAAAACTTTCCTGGCTTGGTGAACCACTCATGCATCCAGAAATTGAAAAAATCCTGAAAACTCTACTCAATAAAACTTTTTTTCAGAATCTTGTAATAGATACCAATGTTTCATATCTTTCTGAAAGTGTAACAGATATTTTAAGCTGTTTTTCGGTGCCTGTTTTTGTTTTTCTTTCAATTGACGGTTCAACAAAAGAAATATATGAAAAAATCCGAGTTGGTGGGGATTTTGATAATATTGAAAAAAATATAAAATATATCTGTCAGAATAAATGTTCAAATGTTTTTCTGAGATTTCAGTATATTCTTATGGATGAAAATATTGATTACACTCAGCATTTTATAGAATGGGTGACAAAAATAGCAGGTAAATTAAATATATTTTTTGAAGAACAGACTGTGTTAAAAGATAATTATATATTTTTCAGAAAACTTATAAAGCCCGGGTTTGAAACAGAATGTGATTTTTTATGGAATGAATTCAGGCTCAAATTTGAAAGTCAGAATAAAAGTGTTGAAGAAAATAAAGTTAAATTAAAATGTTGTGAAAATTTATGGTCAATGGCAATAATCAGATTTAATGGTCAGGTAGGAGTCTGTAACCTTGATCCTGAGATGAGTTTGTGTATTGGAAATATTAATCAGGAAAATTTTACAGATATATGGCTTGGTGATAAAGCCCAGAAAATGAGAATTAATCACATAAACGGAATTTATCCTGATAAATGTAAAAATTGCAGGGCTTTGAAATGTAATATTTCAGCTCAGATTATAAATGACTGGGCTCAGTTATTAAAATCATAGTTTTTCAGCAGGTCAAAATTTACTTCTTCCTGTGAAAATTTTTTAAGATTTTTTATCTGAACAATATTTTTTTCAATTTCTTCTTCGCCCATTATCACTGCAAAACTGTAATCTTTGCTCTGGGCATATTTAAACTGTTTTTTAATTTTATCTGTGCTGTAATATAAATCACAGTTATAACCCTGATTACGCAACATCTGCACTATTTCTATGTATTTTACATAATGATTTTCTGAAAGGTTAAGCACTATTATATCACTGACTGTTTTCGGTGTTTCACCGAAAAATCCTCTCTCAGTAAGGAGCGCAATCAGCCTTGAAATTCCTATTGAAGCACCTGTTGCCGGGATATTACTTCCTGAAAACATTCCAATAAGACCATCATATCTTCCACCAGAAAAAACAGCTCCATATTGCGGGGAATTTTCAAGTATTGTTTCAAAAACTATGCTTGTATAGTAATCTAGTCCACGTATGATATGGGGTGAAAACCTTATTCTGGATTTAATAGAAAATGAAGCTTCAAGAAGTTTTTCAAAATCATCTACAGCTTTTTTTTCTTTTTCAGTTTCAATTTCATTAGAAAATAATATTTTTATATCCTCAATATTTTTAATTTCATAAATATATTTTTCGAAAATGCTAATTTTTTCAGTGTTTTCAAGCATTTCAGTGTAAAGGTTTTTAAATTTTTCCTTTTCCATTTTGTCAATTTTATCAATAAGTATTGCAAGTCTGGTTTTCATATCATCTGAAATCTGAAGTTTTTTAAACAGTAAATCTATAAATACTCTTGAATTAACCTGAATAATAAAATCATCAATTTTTAAATCTGAAAAAATATTATGAATTAAAAATAAAATTTCAGTATCTGCAAGATAGGAATCAGTCCCTACAATATCACAGTCGCACTGATAGAATTCTCGAAATCGACCTTTCTGAGGGTTTTCAGCTCGCCATACAGGAGCTATATGATAACGTTTGAAGGGAAGAGTCAGTTCATTTATATTCATTGCGGTAAAACGGGCAAGAGGGACTGTAAGGTCATATCTTAATCCTACCGTTCTTCCACCATTATCTTCAAATTTGTACATTAATTTTTCACTTTCTGCACCTGATTTACCTGTTAAAATTTCAATATACTCAAGTGCCGGAGTGTCTATTGGTGAAAAACCATATTTTTCAAAATTATGAGTTATTACTTTTAGAAATTTATTTTTGATAATTGCTTCACCTGGCAGTGTGTCTTTGAATCCTTTAAGAATTTTTGGTTTTATAGTCTGCATGGCAACTCCTTGACAAAGTTAAGTTTGATTAATATAATAAATAACATGAAAAAAATTAATTTGCTGTTTTGTTTAATTTTTATATCAATTTTAACTTTTTGTCAAGGTGTAAGCCAGTTTGTAATTGTTGATAATGATGTTGAATTTGTTTACAGAATCACAGAAATAAAAGAAACTTCTCCAAATGTTTTTAATGCGAATTTGTTCAGCACAATTGACAATAAAAATATTACTGTAAAACAGGGTGATTTTTTATCTGGTTTTAATTTTACTGATGATGATTTGAAAATATTTAACGATATTGCAAAAGAAAATGCAGTTTCTAACAAAAAAAGAGAAATTGAAAATGAACTTTCGACTTTTTTTAAAAGTAAAAATTTAAAAATCCCTGAATTCAGCCATCTTCTGCTTGATGATGTTATCAGAATGACTGAAGCTGATAAAAACAGAGTTGATGATTTGAAAAAAACTATAGTTGTAAAAGAAATAAGAAGCGGTCATGTTATTCTTGAAGATAGTTTCAGAAAATTAAGCTTTAAACTCATTTTTACTCCTGAAGATAAATATCAGATGAAAGTTAATTATAAAACTACAGAGCTTGATGTTGTAAAAACCTCATCGAGAATTGTTGTTGATGGTATCAAAGACAGCAGTTATGGTAAATCAGTAAATGTAAATGGGTTTGAAATTTCAACACTTTATGATAATGAAAATATTTATTTTTACATTGAATATATTTATGACGAACCGGTAATGAAAACTGAAGATTTATATATTATGAAATACAATGAAGATACAGAATCTTTTTATTATGACCCTGTGAAGGCGGATGTTTTTTCACAGTTTGTATTTGTTTTTTTTAATGAAAATGAAATAAGAGGCTATCTTGAAGGAAGACAGCGACAGGCTAATTTTGATTTGTGGGAATGGGGATATTATGTTAAAAACAGTAAGTATTTAAATGATATGAATGGTATGATTTCGAATCAGGAAAACGTTTCAGGTGATTACTCAAGAGCAAGAATAGAATCTGATGACAGAAGAAATAGATTTTTCTTTGTTGCAGAAGATACGGGAAGTTCTTTTTCAGAAAGTGCAAGCTTTACACCTGAAATGTTTATCGGGGATTTTTATATTCCTACTTTTGTAAATCATTCACCTGGCTTCAGTAAAGAAGATGTAATAGCTGTAAGCAGTTTTACTGATAATACTTCACCATATATTTCAGGAAAAATATCTTTAGAACTTAAAAGAAAACTTAACACAAATCAGAAAGATGATATTGAGTTTAAAACAAATTCGGCTTATATTTTATTGCCTGTGGTAAGAAATAAAGGAATAAATTACACAATAGATTTTTCAAACAGTATTAAAATGAATTTCAAGTGATAAAATGAGCTTTTTCAACTTCATCTTTTTTAGAGTTTTTAACAAGATATTCAATATATTCTGAATTTCTCATAACTGGTGAATTAATATTATGACACTCTCTGCATCTTTCAATTTTCTGAAAATCACCACGTATATGATTTATTCTCCACTTATCAATTAAAGGAGAATTCCAGAGCGCATCAAGTGATTGATTGTTAATATTTCCAAGTTTCAGTTTCAAATCAATATCAAAGCAGCAAACGGTAACTTCACCATTCCAGTTTATAATTGGGGTTTTCCAAAGGGCGGGGCAGGGTCTTCGTATGTAATAATCAAGATTTTCTTTAATCAGCACTGAATCAGTATTGATAATTCTATGATTATTGTTTTCTGTTTCAGCTTCATTTGAAGTTTCAACCTTAATCAATCCAAGCGAAACTGCTGCATCATAATGAAGTTTTTCAGCTTCATTCTGTTCAGCGCAGTCAAGTCTTCTTATATAAATTGCATCTTTGTCAAGATAAGGCCAGTCATAGGTTAGGTAAAAATCTTCAGAGTATTTTTTTAAAATATCAGACCAGTAATTAACAAAATCTTTAATTTCATCAAAATTTTCTTTCATAACAATTAGAGCTACTGTAACTTTTGGATACGGGGCATTTTTTCTTCTTCGTTCAGCAAGGAAATTTTCAATATTCTGATTTACTTTTTCAAGCATGTCAGCCTGATGAATTGTTTTGAAAGTTTCTTTATTATAAGCATCTACTGAAAAATGAATTCTTATGAATGTGTTAGCGTTCATATCGGGTCGAGTGGAATTTTTTAAAATGCAATCTATTTTTTTTGAATCCAGCATTGAGCCGTTCGTGTTTATTGTAAAACCTGTAAAAAGTTCGTTGTTAATGTTTTTTTCAAAAGCATAATCCAGCATTTTATTGAAATCAGGATTAAGCAGAGGTTCGCCAACCCAGAAAGGTGTAATAGTGCTAATTTTGAAATCTTTAAGAGAATCGATAATATTTTTAAAAGTTTTCAAACTCATGAAAGATTTGTTTTTCTGAATATGAGTATCACACATAATGCATTTAAAGTTACAGCAGTTTGAAAGCTCGATTGTAAGAATAGGAAGATTTTCAAAATGATAAAATTCAATATCTTCAATATTCCATTCATTGTTTTCTTTTTTCAGAAACATCATTGATTTATAGTTAAGTATTACGTTATGCCCGCTTTTTTTATATTTCCCAAAAAAATAAAAATAAAAAAATGCCCAGGATTTCATTCCGGAGCTTGAAATAATAATATCTTTCAAAACAAAATTAATTTTTATATCTTCGCATTTTTCAAGATAATCCTGAATTTTAAGTAAAAGTTCATCATCCATGTAATAAAAATATTTTGATATTTTTTCAATATTTTCAGAATGAAAATCCTTAAAAAGGTTATTGATAATTATTTCAATTCGCTTTCTTTCAGTTTCTTCATCACTTTTTTCATCAAGCTCTTTCAGAAATCTAAGTACAGCTCCTTCTGAAATAAATTTATGAGAAGGAAAGAGATTGAAAAAGTATTTTTTAAAAGGAAGAAATTTTTCCATTTTTCTGTTGGCAAGAGCAATTATACAGAAACTTCCTGTGAGAATACAATTTTCTTCGCGGGTTATATACTGATAATAGTTGGCACTGTGAATTAAAATATCATCAATAATTTTTTTTAAAGCATATAGAATATCACCTTCAGGGGTATATTTTTTGAGAAAGTTTCTAAACTCATCGTGTTTTATTTCAATTCTTCCATCATCTCTGAAATGGAAAAATAAATTTTTTACCTCATTATATAAATCCATATTTCTCTGAAAACATGAAAACAGCATTTTGTTGTAAAAATTCTGCTGACCGGTAAATTCAGTTATAATTCGGGTAAATTTTAAAATAGCGTTATTTTCATCAGCTGAAAAAGTGGTAGGGGATAGATTACCTCTTGAAATCTGCCAGGTTTTTATTCCATCATTATCCCACTTAACAGCAATACCCTGGGTAATACCAGATTTATTTATATAACTTGTTATTTCAGCTGAATC
>JBAZDD010000074.1:0-9001 GCA_041654635.1 Candidatus Muiribacteriota bacterium | reverse complement strand
AACAAATTTCATTACAAAAATTTCTTTTAAGCCTTCAGGCAGATAAGAGAGCAATATCTGTGCGTCAATATCACTGTCATAGTTTTCATAAACTGCACAGTCTATATCATAATCTGTAACACTTTCCTTTTTAGTTTTTCTTTTCATATCAAAAAAATAATTTTTCAATACAGTAAAAAGCCATGATTTTTGTTTATAATCAGGCATTACACTTAATAATTCCATATTTTTATATGCTCTCATAAATGTTTCAGCAACAAGATCATTTGCTGTGTCTTCATTTCTTGAAAGACCTAAAGCAAATCTTCTGAGCATATCTTCATATTCACTGTATATTTCTTCAAAACTCAAAACTCCACCCCTTGATTTCGCTACCGCGAAATGTAATATTGCTCTCGCAATATGTAACGACTTACAGTCGTGTAAAGACACCTGCAGGTGTCAGTAAAGTTGACTATCGTCAACAGTTAGAGCAGCCAATAAGTTACTCGAGTTTCACTCCTCAGTGAATAAGGCCGAACTGATTATGGCTTTTAAGTTTTTGCTTTATCCGATCACTCATTACTGATTACTGATTACGCTCTTATCATATTCACTTATTCACTGTTTCTTATTTATTAACTGCTTCCATATTACTATGACTCTGTTTTTTTATAAAGTGTTGGAAAAAATTTGATTTTTATTTTTTTTTTAGTTAAAATGATTATCATCAATTTGTCCGGGTGGTGGAATTGGTAGACACGTATGGTTGAGGGCCATATGGTAAATATGCCGTAGGAGTTCAAGTCTCCTCCCGGACACCAAAAAAAAGGGGTCAGGTCTTTGATATTTGATTTTTTTAAAAAAATCAAATATCAAAGACCTGACCCCTTCATTTATTATCTCGGGTTTAATTTATCTTGTGTATTTAGCTATTCCACTTACTATTGGATAATAAGACCTTACAACTGGTCTTTTCATAACTCTTCTTGAGCTCGAAGAGTTATCTATTGCCCACCAAGTCCCATGATTATCTCTTGACACTATTACACCAACATGTCTTGAACGATCATTTCTTGTTCTTCTCCAGTAAACTACATCACCAGGAGAAAACTGACTTGCTGGTGGAAATCTGATATCTCGGAAACCTATACTTGGAAGTGAGCCTTCCATATCTACAACACCAAGAATTTGTCTATTTAATCCAGTGTTTGCATGTCTTAAAATAGCACTTACAACTGCCGCACACGCTTTATTACCCCATTCAGTTGTAGCAGTATAACATGTAATTCCATGTACTGTTCTACCCTGTCCTTCAGCTGCAAGTGCTGAACGGACAATTCTCTGAGCGCCAGCGCCACTTCTTGTATCCATTGGTGCAGCAGCACTTTCGTCTGAAGCAGTTGTTCCAGAACCTTCAGAAGTTCCACCGCTTGCAGCCGAAGCCATACCAGCTGTACCTAAGCCTGCTGTAGCACCCTGACCTTCCGACACAAAGCCTGAAAGCGCTGGAAGTCCTGTGAAAAACTGGGATAATCCATCTAATGGGCTTTCTGAATTAAAAAACATATTTGAAATAACACCTATAATTTTAGTCGCGATTTCAAAAAAACCAGAAATTTTTGACAGAAAATCACCACCAGGACTTAAACTTTCACCTTCATGGTCAACATTAACATTGACATTTGTCATTTCATCTTTCAATAAATCAAGCATAAGATTCATATGAACTTTTTTTCTTTCATTAAACTGTCTTGGCATCTCTTTATGCATCTTAGAAGCATAATAAACTATATCATAAATTATATGTCCATCTTCATCGATATTTTCATCATCAGTTCCAATAGAAGTATATGGAACAAGGACATTATCAATAACTTCAGAATTCCTGCTTAGCCCATCTCTGGTTCTTAAATGAGTTCTTGCTTCACTTACAGTATTATCTGCCTGCATCATGTCATTAATTTTTGTCAATCCTTCTCCATATGAATCAAACAATCTGGAAACTGCTTCAACAGGAATACTACTTCTGACAGAATCATTACTTAAATGACTTCTTGCCGCTCCAACAACCGGAGCGATATGTGAAGCTTCATATCCTTTGGAATCATAAGCAAGATATTCTGCAATAGAACGAATAACTGATGTATCATTAGCTCTTAATCCGGTTTTTATCTGTTCATCAATTAAATCAATTTTATTTTTAAGTTCATTATATCTTTCCCCTGGTCTTATCATAAGCTTCTGAGTGTCTGAGAGTCCGCCAATAATATTTTCAAGATGTTTTGAAGCTGTTTCAAGCTGAAAATTCATATCAACTCTGTCATTTATAAGGTTTATTACAGGATTATCAGAACTTCTTGTAATTGCATTTCTGACAGCTAAAACTGCTTCTTCAGAAAGATATGAATTACCATCAAGATACTCTGTAAGCTTTTCAAACATATTAGCCCGCGTTATGCCAGGAATATTATTTCTGAAAATATCTGGCATTACTTCACCAGCCTGTTGTTTATCACCAGCAACAGCCCCCTGAAAAACAACACTCCCTGTTCTTCCTTCGCTGTCAGCCTGAACAAAAATTAAAAATAAAACGATTATAAAAATACTGATATATTTTTTCATAATCTCCCCCTTATAAATATTCTATTCTAATTTTAATTATAAAGGAATTTCTTCAAGTTATCCACGACGTTTTTATAATTTAATTTTTTTTAACTAAATTTAATTTTAATATACGCTTGATAAAATAATGCTTTAAATATAATATATTATCATTGCAATCAAATGGAGTTTTGATGAACATTTCTACTATAAATAATTATTTTGGAAGAGAACAGGATTTTATTAATTTAATTTCAAACATCGACAATTTCAGAGTTTTTTTTATTTCTGGTACTAAAGGTATTGGAAAATCCTCATTTGGTCAGAAACTTTTTGATTTTTTCCTGAATGAGAAAAAATTAATACTTATCTGGTTTGATTGCTGTGATTATAAATCTCTTGATGAAATACTTACTGAATTAAAAAAAAAATACAATTTAAAATCTAAAATCAATGAAAAAAATTTTTACACAGAACTTGATGAATTAAATATATATATTTTCATTGACAATATTCACCTGTATGATTACAAAGAAGTATCAACGGTTACCGAGCAATTTTTATTAAATTTGAATAAATCTCGTGTTTTTGTTTTTTCAAGATTAAATATAGTTTTAAAACCTGTATTATTAAGTGAAATTTACTTTCTCAAACTGAACAGGCTAAGTCTTTTTTATGGAAAAGAATATATAAAATTCCTTTTAAAAACACACTCTTATACAAAATTCACCAACTCTGATATTGAGTTATTTTACAAAATCACCGCAGGCTCTCCATATCTTATTAAATATCTTGTTGGCGCATTTTTACTCACAGGGCAAACTCTTCATAAATTTTTATTAAGTTCACCTGAGAAATTTATTCAGGAAGAACTTATAGGAACAAACTTTGAAAATCTATCAGCCTCAGAGAAAGAGACACTATTAATACTGAGTATTTTAAATTTTCCAATTGAAATTACTGTATTATCCGAGTTTATGAAATTTGATATTACAGATATTTATTTGTGTTTAAAAAAAACTTTTCTAATTGATATTGATAATAATTCTTCAATTTTCATGTATTCAATTTTCAAAGATATAATTAAACAGTTTTTCAAAACTTCTGAACTTACAAAAAAAAGTAAAGCTCTTGGATTGTTTTTAGAAGGACATTTTGACAAATCCGATTATATATATGAAGCTTTTTATCAATTTATAATTGCCGGAGAATTCGAGAAAGCTATTGATATTGCTTTAAGAATTTCTGATGAAATTACAAGCATGAAAAAAAACAGTCAGATTGCTATTAAATGTTTTGAAAAAGCCTGGGAACTTCAAAAAGATTACAAATTCCAGGAATTGCTTAAATCAAAAATTCAGATTGATATTTTTTACAACAGAGCAGACCAAAAAACTATTGAACTTATTAACAAACTTGACAGCACAAATCAAAATCAGACATTTAAAGCAAGTGTTTTTAAATCCCTTAACATGTTTGATAAAGCATGTGAGATTTTCCTTAATTTATATGAAAATAAAATAAAAAAAGTTACTTCACTATATAATCTTATTCAATGTTATATTGAATTAGGAAAAATCAAAGAAGCTGAAAAATTCTGTGTAGAAGGCTTTCAAATAGCCGATAAAGCAAACACTTCTGAAGAATTACACGAAAAATACAGACAGAGTATAATAAAAATAAATGGCGAATATAAAGATTCTGACGAAAAATCCTATAAAGACTCAATACTTCTAACCTATGGAATGTTTTCACAGCTTACAGGTTATATTTTCACAAGGCAGAGAAAACTTCAGGATTCATGTGAAATGTTCGATGCTGCTATTTTAAAGTATAATAAAGCTGAAAATTATTTTAATCTTCCTGGAACTTATTATGCAAAAGCATATTCTCTTCTACTGCTTCACAATTACAAAGAAAGTATTTTTAATTACATAAAGTGTGTTAAGTATTTTAAAAAAAGAAATTATCCTGCATTAACCGAAAGAAGAGCTGAATACATAATTGAATTTCATTTTTTAAAAAAATCAGATAAAGCACAATCTTATCTTAAATATTATTTTGATTATTTTTTAAAAAACAATAAAAGTCTTAATGGAAAATATTACGAGTTAGAAGGAAAAATATATTTTTATAATGGTGAAATAAAAAAAGCTGCTAATTCTTTTCTTTCTGCTGCAAAAATTTATAAAAATGAAAATCATATCAATCATGTTTATTCTTCGCTGCTTCACTTGAATATATGCAACAAACTATTAAATAAAAAAATGGTAGATTCGAATAAAATTAAAAATTTTTTCATTGAAAATTCTTATTATTCTGAACTTGGTGTTCAATATTATATTGAAGAAAACATTAATTCATTAAATAAAATCATTAAAAACATGGATTTGTCTCAATTGAAAATTTATCAGAAACAAATTGAGCTCTATGAAGAAGTAAAAAAAAGACTTAGTGATTTTGATAAAACTAAAGTAATAAACGATTCTGAATTGAAATTCTGCGAATTAAAAGCACTTGATTCATATAGAAAAAACTGTTTAAAATATGAAATTTTCATCGATTTTTTAAAAAAAGAATGTTATGTTTCAGGAAATAAAGTTAACTTTTTCGGAAAATCGCTTTTTGAAAAAATTATTTTAACTTTTCTTGAAAGTCCTGATTATTCAATAGACATTGATACTCTCTACAGCAATGTTTGGAATGACTCACCCGCTGATTTGAATAAAGTTCGAGTTAATCTTACAGGAATTAAAAAATTACTCGGTAATATTTTTCATTACAATAGAGAATCAAAAAAATATTCAATAAAAAAAGGCTTAAACATGTGCATTATTTTAAAATAATTTTATTTTTTATTCTGATATTTTTTATTTTTCCATTAAATCTGTATTCTGAAGAAATTTCTTTAAATGAAACTGAAAAAGCCCTTAATAAAATTTTTAATAAATATGACATGGCATCAATGGCAATAACTGTTGTAAATTCTGAAAATACAATTTTCAAAAAATCATTTGGAAAAAGAAATATCGAAAATAATTTAATTAATTCAGATAACACTTATTTCAGAATAGCTTCATTATCAAAAATATTTACTGCAATTGGATTACTAAGTCTTGCAGATAAAAACAATGTTAATCTTGATAATAATATTAAAGAATATCTGAATTTTGATTTTTACAACCCGCATTTTAAAAATAATTCTATTACTTTAACTCATATTCTTACTCATTCCGCAGGTTTGACAGAATGGAGAGGCGGATATGGTCATTTTCTTCAAAATATGACTAAAGACAATCTTAAATTAAGGGATTTTTTTGACCCTGCAAAAAATTATTATAATATTAACATCTGGGATAAATCACCACCTGGCTCTAAATTTAATTATTCCAATCTTGGCTTTGGCATAATTTCAGCTGTAATTGAAAACATTTCCAGAGAAACTTTTGATAATTATATAAAAAATAGAATTTTTAATCCGCTGGGAATCGAAGCAAGTTTTAACATAAATGACTTACTCGAAAAAGATGTTGGCACTTGTTATTCCAATCTGGGAAATTTTCACATTCCATCACTTGACAACATTCCACACATCAAGGCTGTTAAAGTTATTCCTGATAATTATTCTCCGGGAGATAATCCATTATTTTTTTCACCTCAGGGAGGTTTAAGAATAAATCTTAATGAGATGGAAATTTTTCTGAAAGCAGTGTTAAATCGTTCTGACCTTTTATTATCAAAAGACATGTGGAATGAATTAGAAAAAAGTAAATTTATACCTTTAAATTTTGTTGAAAAAAAAGAATATGGTCTTGGAATTGAATTTAGAAATGATGTTATTTCAGATGTTAAAATGGTCGGACATTCAGGCGAAAGTTTTGGTATTACCACAAATTTATATTATAACAGAGAAAAGAATTTTGGTTTTTATATAATGACTTCAGGAGCTTTTTTAATTAAATCTGGAAATTCCGAATTTTATAACCATGAAATTGAACTATTTGAACTTATTAAAAATATAATTCCACTTACTGATTGAATATGTAATTACTGTGAATATCTTTTATTATAATCTTATTGTTAAAATCAAGCGATTTGACTTTTAATAACTCGCCTTCAAAATATATAATTTCATACTTTCCATCTTTATCAAGGTCAGCAAGCTTGAAAAATTCAGCCAGCGGAAAAGGAGCGAGTTTTCCAAGAGATATACTGCTTCCTTTTTCTCGACCCTCAATATCATAGGCTTTTAATTTATACTCACCACCGTCAAGCGCTGCCACAAGAATTTCTGTCAATCCATCACCATCAATGTCAAGCATTACAGGTTTCCCAATAATTTTCCTTGGATTTTCCACTTCCGGTATAGAACCTGAACCTGCAGTAACAGGCCACCCTTGTAAATCTTTATTATCAAGTGTTTTTACAAAAATTTTACCATCGTTTGTTGTAATTATTATTTCTTTTGTACCATCATTATCAAAATCAAAAACTTCAGGTGCTGTGATTGATTTTTCACTAACGGTAAGAGTTTTTGTTATTTCACCTTTATGATTAATTACAAAAAAAGACTGTTTTCCTGAAAAACCAGAACTCACAATTATTTCTTTGTATCTGTCACCATTAATATCAGCTACCATAATGTCAGAAACACATTCTCTTGTGTTATCAGTTATTTTAACAGGAAATCCTGACAATGGAGTAAATGAAGTATCAAATGCTTCAACAAGCCCATCATTTGTTCTGAAAATCACTTCTTTACGTCCGTTTACATTAATATCTTCAACTACAACTGAAGAGGAAATTCCAGCATTATAGTTTTTCTTAAAAACTTCGTTGCCTTCATAATCAAGTACTGAAAAAAGTCCTTTTTTATTGTCTGGATCTGTCAATGTTACATATATTTTTGAAGTTACAATATCAGAAGCAGGAGTTCTTATATAAATTAAATTATATTCTTTTTCCCAAGAATTCTGACCATCTTTATCAATTGAATAAATTTTACATTTATCACTGGTATTTTCACCATAAATTAAAAATTTCTGATTATTTTTTACATAATAATTTACTGTATGATATACCATATCACCTGTATTTTTTGGCCAGAGTCCTGTTATAACTTCAGTTCCATCAGTTTCAATCAGTCTGATTGCTCCAGCTTCTCTTTCCGTAGCGATAATTATTTCTCCAACTTCATCATTATCAATATCGACTATAAGAGGGTTGGAAAAACTGTTTCCAACATTTAATTCAAATTCCATAGATATTAAAAAGAGAGAAAATGTGGTTATAAAAATAAAAATAAAAATTTTTTTATTCATTCAATAAAATCCACCTTTACTATTTCAATGATTGCTTCTCTTGTGAGCCTTGCACGAAAATTCGATGATTCAGCCTTAATTGTGACTTTTATATAAGTTTTTTCACCTCTTTGAGCTCCTCTATACCAGTATGCAATGTCCTCTTCTTCTTCATCAGTTACTATTTCAATTTTTTCAATTCTTACAACACCTTCATCATGGTCAAGTTTTATTGGAAAAGCCATATTTTCAAAAAAATCATAATTCCCCTTTGAAAAGTTTTCATACACTATTTTTTTTACATAACTTAATCCAGCTTCAGTTAGTTTTTTTGAAGCAACCACTCCCATTTCTCTTGTGATTGAGTGTCCTGAATTCTGTATTCTGTTAAAAAAGAAAAGAGAAAATGCAAAAATTATTATAATGAAAAATATAACAAAATATAAAATAAATCCTCTTTTACTCAATGACAACATCGATATCCCTCTTGTTTATTTCAAAATTTAGATTAACATCAACCTCATAAGGTTTGTCAGTTAACTCAGTCTGAATTTTAATAACTCCATCAAGATTAATAAGATTATTCTGATAAGTAAAAACACCTTCATTAAAATCTTCGCTCAGCACATAATCTCTACCATCAACAATTTTTTTTATCACACTTCCCTCAATAACAAAAGTTACCAGTGAAGAAAATCCTTCCGGAAAACTGTAAGATGTTAATTTCATCTCAGAAAATCCATCACCTTGTTTGTTTGAAAGAGCGATTTCAGCTTTGGTTGAAACATTATAACCATCTTTATCAAGATAATTTTTAGGTTGCATTATCATTATGTTTGTAGAAATATCTTTCCATATCATGAATTTTTCAAATTCTGCAAGATTGATTTTTTCGCCACTTTTAACATTATGTATATTAGAAAAAAATGTATTTGCAATAATATTAATAACCATGAATGAAAGGGCTACTACTATCATCATTTCAACAACAGTTAATGCTTTTCTATTATTAATATAACACGGGGTCAGGCCGTCCAATTTTACCTTTGGCAAAATTTTACTGCGCAGACCCCTTATCATTTCAACAACAGTTAATGCTTTTCTATTATTAATATAAC
>JBAZDD010000073.1:0-9015 GCA_041654635.1 Candidatus Muiribacteriota bacterium | reverse complement strand
TCAATTCAGATATAAAAATACTCCTTGTTGAAGATGATATTTTTTCAAGAAATCTTATTATTGTTAAATTAAATAAACAAAATTTAAAATGTGATATAGCTGTTAATGGTAAGGAAGCGGTTAATGCTGTTTTATTAAAAAAATATGACATTATTCTTATGGATTGTCAGATGCCTGTAATGGACGGTTATACTGCAACAAAAAAAATAAGAGAGCTTGATAATGGCAAAAAAACTCCAATTATTGCCATGACTGCTCATGCCATGGCTGGTGACAGAGAAAAATGTATTGAGTCAGGAATGGATGATTATGTAAGTAAGCCAGTTAATCTGAAAATTCTTTTTGATTTAATCAGAAAATATTCGTCTTAATAAAAAAATCCTGCTGTTTTAACATTCATTAATTCATGCTCAAAAACACTTGAATTTTAAATTTAACCCGTTATAATAACGTCATCATTATGTTTGGGAGGATATATGGATAAAGTTAAGGTTCTGCAGTGGGGATTTGGTGCTATGGGTTCAGGAATGGCAAAGCTTATGCTTGAGAAAAAAACAGTAGATTTTCTTGGTGCTGTTGATTCAAGACCTGAATACAAAGGAAAAGATGCTGGTGAAATATGTGCTGATAAAAAATGTGGAGCTTTAGTTTATTCTTCTTTTGAAGAAGCTAAAAAAAATATCAGTGTAAAACCTGATGTTGTTATATTAGCGACCGATTCTTTTACAAAAAATGTTGTTAATTACATTGAAAAAATAACAAATGAAAAAATAAATGTAATTACAATTGCTGAAGAAATGGCTTTCCCATGGGCAGGCGAACCAGCTCTTGCTGAAAAAATAGATAAATTTGCACAAAAAAATAATGTTACAGTATTAGGCACCGGGATTAATCCTGGATTTGTTTTAGATGCCCTTGTAATAATGCTTACTGGCGTTAGTCACAATATTGAATATATTGAAGCTTCAAGAATTAACGATTTATCACCATTTGGTCCAACAGTTATGAAAACTCAGGGCGTTGGAACAACAAAAGAAGAATTTGAAAAAGGAATTAAATCTGGAGATATAGTTGGTCATATCGGTTTTCCTGAATCAATTTCAATGATTGCAAAAGCAATTGGCTGGGAACTTGATGAAATTAAAGAAGAAAGAGAACCTATTATTTCAAACGTTTACAGAGAAACAAAATATGTTAAAGTTGAAAAAGGCATGGTAGCAGGTTGTCGTCATATTGGTTATGGAATAAAAAATGGCAAAACTATTATAAAAATGATTCATCCACAGCAGGTTCTTCCTCATCTTGAAAAAACAGAAACTGGTGATTATATAACTATTAAAGGTCTTCCTGAAATTAATATGTCAATCAAACCTGAAATTCCTGGTGGAATTGGAACTATGGCAATGGCTGTTAATATGCTTCATATTGTAAAAGAAGCTAAATCAGGACTTGTTACAATGGCAGACCTTCCAATGCCAAGAATAATAAGCTGAGGAGTTTATAATGTGGGTTCAGATTGAAAAAGTTGTGTTGAAAGCAAGCCAGAGAACTTCAAAAATACCTGAAGATACTCTCAAATGTGATTATGTCATGAGAATTAATGGTTATGCTGATAATGCTGAAATTGGAAAACAGACTGAGATTACAACATTAACTGGAAGAAAAGTTTCAGGCAGGGTTGTTGAAGTTAATCCTAAATTCAGACATGATTTTGGCGAACCTGTTGAAGAACTCATGCATGTTGGCAGAGTTTGCAGAAAAGAACTTGCCGGAGGTGAACAGTAATGGATAAATCCTATTCGGCAGTTATGTCAAGAAGAAACGAAATAATGAAAAAAGCAATGGGGCTTGATTATTCAGATTATGAAATAAATCCTTTTGCTTTTGATTATGAAAAAATGATGTCAGATACTGGGTTTTCACTTGAAAAAATCAGAGAAATTCAGCTTGCTGGAAAAGTTGGAAACACACCGCTTCTTGAGCTTAAAAATATTACAAATCTTGTGAGAAAACACTCAAAAAAAGGGTTTGGAGCAAGAATTTTTATCAAAGATGAAGCTTGTAATGCTTCAGGTTCTTTTAAGGCAAGAAGAGCTTCAATATCCGCTTATGTTGCAAAAATGAAAGGTTATAAAGGTATGGCTGCTGCAACTTCAGGTAATTATGGAGCTGCGGTAGCAAGTCAGGCTTCAATGTATAATTTAGGCTGTATAATTTTGCAGGAAGTGTTTGATTCAAAATATACAGGACAGCCGGAAATTGTTGAAAAATCCAGAAAATGTGAAGCTTACGGTGCTGAAGTTGTTCAGCTTTCGGTAGGACCAGAACTTTTTTATTGTCTGCTTGATATTCTTGAAGAAACTGGATTTTTTAATGCTTCTTTATATACTCCATTTGGAATTGCCGGGGTTGAAACTCTCGGTGTTGAAATTGCTAATCAGTGTATGGATATGGTAGGGAAATTCCCTGAACATGTTGTTATTACACATGCTGGTGGCGGAAATCTTACAGGAACAGCAAGAGGACTTAAAAAATCAGGTGCTGATAAAACCTCTATTATCGGAGCCTCGGTTGATTTGTCAGGGCTTCACATGGCTTCAGACAATGATTTTAATAAAAAATCCTTTACAACAGGTCACACAGGATTTGGAATTCCTTTTGCAACATGGCCTGACAGAGTAGATGTTCCAAGAAATGCAGCAAGACCTTTAAGATATATGGACAGATATGTTCTTGTTAATCAGGGTGAAGTTTTCTTTACGACTGAACTTTTAGCTCAGCTTGAAGGTCTTGAAAGAGGACCGGCTGGTAACACTTCACTTGCTGCTGCTATTGCATTAGCTTCAACTTTGCCTGAAGATGAAGTCATAGTTGTTCAGGAAACTGAATATACCGGTGCTGGGAAACATCCTACTGCTCAGCTTTCTTTTGCTAAAAAAATGGGAATAGATGTCAGGGTTGGAAATCCTGAAGAAAATCAGCCAGGCATAAATATTGTTATTCCTGAAAGCATTGGTCAGATTAAAGTTAATGAACAGTCAATGGAAAAATTAAAAAAATCCTATATCAAAAATGTGAGAAATAATTTTCCTGAACTTGATATTATGGATGAAAATAATAAAAAGTTTCTGATGGATGAGCTTAAAATTAAAGATTTTGAAATTATTAAATCTTACTTTATGGGGGACAAAAAATGAGTGATTTTGAAAAAAGAAGGGAACATTTGAAAAATCTTTCAGACAATGAGCTGAAAGCTAGATTCTGGGAATTATCCGACAGCATAATGGAACCTATTGTTGAGTTTGCTAAAACTCATACTTCTCCTTCAATTGAGCGTTCAGTTTTACTCCGAATGGGTTTTACAAGTCTTATGGCTGAAGCTGTGGTTAAAAAAGTGGTTGAAGCTGGACTTCTTTCAAAAGGAGCTGGTGGAGTTGTGCTTAAAGTGTCTAAACATTTCAGTATTGACATTGAAGAAGCTGGTAAAAAAATTGTTGAAGAAAATATTGATTTAAAATCTTTCTATCAGGAGGAAAAAAATGCTTAAACCTGATGAAAAATTAAACATTGAAGAAATTTTAAAAGATTTAGATAAATACAGACCTCGTAGAAAGGGCTGGACATGGAGAAAAAAAGTTAATAATCTGAAAATGCATAAATTTATATTCAGAGACTGTTCTGAGCCTCTTAAAAACTCAGTTCCACTTCCAGCGGCTAAATATTTTGATAATATTGACCCTCAGCCTGACTGTGTAATTACAACAGAAATCGCTTCCGGCAGATTTGAAGATGATTTAAGAAGAATGAGAATGGCAGCCTGGCATGGTGCTGATCATATTATGGTTATCAGAACTACCGGGCAGAGTCATATGGATGGACTTATTGAAGGTACACCAGAAGGTATCGGGGGCGTTCCTATTTCAAGAAAACAGATAAGAGCTTCAAGAAAAGCTCTTGACATAATAGAGGATGAAGTTGGCAGACCAATTAATTTTCATTCTTATGTTTCAGGAGTAGCAGGACCTGAAATGGCAGTGCTTTTTGCCGAAGAAGGCGTAAATGGTGCTCATCAGGACCCTCAGTATAATATTTTATACAGAAATATTAATATGAAACGTTCTTTTGTTGATGCAGCTGTTGCAAAACATATAATGGCATGGGCTGAAATTTTCCAGATTGATGGAGCTCATAATGCTAATGCAACCGCAAGAGAAGCGTGGAATGTTATGCCAGAGCTTATGGTTCAGCATGCTCTTAACTGTTCATTTTCTGTAATGTGTGGAATGAAAAAAGATAATATTGGATTATCAACTGTTCCTCCAAATTCACCACCTGCTCCAAAAATGTGGTATGACCTTCCTTATGCTGTTGCTTTGAGAGAAGTTTTCTCAGAATTCAAGTTCAGAGCTCAGCAGAATACAAGATACATGGAATCAGACATTGAAGAAGCTACAATAACACATGTTATTGATACTCTTATATCAAGACTTACATCTTCTGATATTCAAAGTACAATCACTCCTGATGAAGGAAGAAACGTTCCATGGCATTACAACAATATTAAAGGTATAAATACTGCAAAACAGACTTTTGTTGCTTTAGACGGAATAATGGAAATGATTGAACTGAAAAAAGATGGACCTTTAAGAGATAAAGTAAGAGATTTAAAAGAAAGAGCAGTTTTATTTCTTGAAGAAATCAAAGAAATTGGATATTTTGAAGCAGTTAAACGTGGTATGTTTGTTGATTCAGCTGAATACCCTGAAAGACATGGCGATGGTATAGCAAGAGATCCTGAAGCTGGTGTTGCTGTCGATACAATAGTTGAAAGAGATAAAGATTATATTGCTCCTGTATGTCAGCATTTTGGTTATAACAGTGTTCAGAGTTCAAAATCCTGCGAAGCTATTAGTGGTTGTACTTTGTGTGATTCTTCAAAAATCAAATTTATAGATGAACTTGATACAAATGACTGTGCTTCTAAAAGACTTCAGAAAAAACTTGAAGATGATAAAAAAGGATTTACTTCTCCTGAAGTTGAATGGCATAATGATGGAACCGTTCTTCTTACTCTGTTTTTCCCTGAAGAACAGGCTATAGCAGAAGCTTCTGCTCTGGAGCTTGCACGAAACATGAATATTAAAGACCCTGAAGTTTGTCACAGACAGGTTATGCACCCATCAGAAGGTACATATATTGAAGTAAGAGGAAAAGTTGATTTTAAAATTGATAAATCCAAACTTTATATTCCTCCAAAAAAGAAAGTGCTGAGCGAAGAAGAAATCAGAAAAGCAGTAACTGAATTTGATGTTAAAGTTGTTGCTGCAACTGTTGGTGAAGATGAACATTCGGTAGGATTGAGAGAAATTCTTGATATTAAACATGGTGGAATCGAAAAATACGGTGTTAAATACAAATATCTGGGCACATCAGTTCCGGTTGAAAAACTTATTGATGCTGCAATTGAATTTGGTGCTCATGCTATTTTAATGTCAACAATCATATCGCATAATGATATTCACGTTAAAAACCAGAAAAAACTCCATCAGACAGCAATTGAAAAAGGAATAAGAGATAAAATTATTCTTATTGGTGGTGGAACACAGGTTAATAATGAGCAGGCTGTTGAGGCTGGTATGGATGCAGGATTTGGCAGAGGTTCAAAAGGTATTGAAGTTGCAAGTTTTATTGTTGAAAAATTAAGAAATAAGTAAGGTATAAAAAAAAGACCGGAGATTAAATCTCCGGTCTTTTATTATCGATTTTATTTAATTATTGAAATATCATCACCGGTTTTTTTGCTAAGAAAATCAATTATATTTCTATTAAGCTGTTTATGATGAAATCCATCTCTGTTGTAATTATCATGATATTTTTTTCCTGTTGATTTAGTTCCGTCTGAAAAAGGAGATGAATCACCTATTCCGACAATACGACCTTTACCATATTTTGCAACTGCAATATAAGGATTTCCGCCGTGTTTTTCCTGCACAAAAATAACACCTTCTGCAATTTCAGGATTTACAATTTTAAGACTTGTTCCACCCCATGTTCCAACATTGTAAACACCTTTTGTTATGGAATATTCAACTCTTTTTCCTTTAACAGGAGCATCTGAAAATGTTTTTTTATCGAAAGTAAAACCAAATACTTCTGTAAATTCGTTGTATATAAGAACAGAATCCCAACCGTTGTTGTTTCTATCAGAATTGTAATGATCGGCTATTAAAAATAATCCGCCACCTTCACGAGTGAATTTAATAATATCGTTTATTTCCTGTTTTGTAAAAGGATTATTAGGTTCAGGAATAATAAGAATATCAAAATTTTTTATAACTTCATATTTTATTGGTCCAATGTCAAGTGAGTTGACTTCGAACCCCATTCTTTCAATATCGTCTGCCATATCAGAATAATATGAGTTTATCACCCAGTGGGCTGAGCCAGCTGTCTGAGCATGAGTGTTATCAAAAAGAACTTTTGGAAGAGCAGAGGCTGTAAAGACGAACAATACTGTAAAAAGAATCAACAATAATTTTTTCATAAATTCCACTCCTGTTGAATCGTTATTTGATTTAATTTTAAATCTAAAATCAAATAATAGCAACAACTTTTTAAAAACGGGGGGTCAGGGCGATTTTGTACGCGTTTCACTCGTGTTTTATTCGCGTTTTTAAATTAATTATGTTATAATTTTTTCGAAAAATTAAAAGAGCTAACTGGGAGGCTTTTGTGGGTGAAAAAATAAGAGTATTAATTGCAAAACCCGGACTTGACGGTCATGACAGAGGAGCTAAAGTAATTGCTCAGGCTTTGAAAGATGCTGGAATGGAAGTTATTTATACTGGATTAAGACAGACCCCTGAACAGATTGTAAATGCAGCAATTCAGGAAGATGTTAAATTTATCGGATTATCAATACTTTCAGGTGCTCATAACACTTTATTTCCAAAAGTAATGCAGCTGCTTAAAGAAAAAAAAGCAGAAGATATCAAAGTTTTTGGTGGTGGAGTAATTCCAGCTGAAGATATTCCTTTTTTAAAAGAAAATGGAATTCTTGAAGTTTTCACACCTGGGACTTCAATTAAAACAGTAATTGACTTTATTGAGAATGAATTAAAAAAATGAAATTTGACTCAGATGTAAAATTATCAAAATTCATATCAAAAATTGAAAATCAGCACATTGAATCGCTGAGAGAACTTGAGTTGGAATTTTCTCAAAAAGGAAAAAGAGCACAGGTTATAGGTATAACAGGACCACCCGGTGCTGGAAAAAGTACACTTACAAACAAACTTATTTCAGCCCTTGTTAAAAAAGGAAAAGTAGCTGTTATTGCAGTTGACCCAGCTTCACTTTTTACAGATGGAGCATTGCTTGGTGACAGAATCAGAATGCAGGAACATGCTAATAATCCAGATGTATTTATAAGAAGTTTAAGCAACAGAAATGCACTTGGTGGCTTGTCAGCTGCGACAGGTGATATAATAAAAGTTTTTGACATAGCTGGGTTTGAATTTATTATTGTTGAAACAGTCGGAGTGGGGCAGGACGAAATAGATATAGTCAAATATTCTGATACAGTAGTTCTTGTGCTAAATCCGGCAGGTGGCGATGATATGCAGGCAATGAAAGCCGGGATTATGGAAATAGCTGATGTTTTTGTTGTTAATAAAGCAGATCTTAAAAATGAAGCTGAAAAAACATTTAATATTATTAATTACTGGATTAAAATGAATGAAAAAGAATGGGAGCCACCTGTTATTAAGACTAATGCTCTTGAAGGCAATGGTGTTGATGAGCTTGTTTCAAACATAGTCAGACACAAGCATTTTTTTGATAATAACAGAAAGGCTTATGAAAAGAGAATTTTTCTTAAAGCAAAACATGAACTGATGCAGAAAATTTTTTTAGTAATTAATAAAAAACTGGAAACAAACGCACCTGAATACTTTAAAACAGGTATTGAAAGTATTGTTAATGGAAAATCAGAACCTCTTAATGAGGCTGAAAAAATATTAAAGGGAGTGTTGAAATGAAAATTGACCATATTGGAATTGCTGTAAAAAGCATTGAAGAATCATCTAAAATTTATAAAGCCCTTGGCGCTTCACTTGAACATACTGAAGAAGTTGATGGAATGAAAGTTGGATTTATTCCAGTAGGTGGAACTCAGATTGAGCTTCTTGAAAGCCTTGGTGAAGGAACACCTATTGCAAATTTTATTGAAAAAAAAGGTGAAGGAATACATCATCTTGCTTTTTATGTTGATAATATTGAAAAAAAACTGGAAGAACTTGAAAAAGAAGGTTACAGATTAATTGATAAAACACCAAGAAAAGGTGCTCATGGAATGAAAATTGCGTTTCTGCATCCAAAATCAACTAATGGCGTTTTAGTTGAAATTTGTGAAAAAGGAGAGTAAAAATGGGAGATTATAACGAAGAAAAACTATCAAAAATTAATCAGGAAAAACAGAAATGGCAGGATACTACTGTTAATAAAGCAGTAAGCAGATTTCCTGAAAGAAAAAAAGAATTTGTTAATAATTTTGGAATGGAAATAGATAGATTATATACTCCAGATGAAAATCAGGATTATGATAATCTGGGAATGCCTGGAAACTATCCTTATACAAGAGGGGTTCAGCCGACAATGTATAGAGGAAGATTCTGGACAATGAGGCAGTACGCAGGTTTTGGCTCGGCAGAAGAAACAAATGAAAGATACAAATATCTTCTTGCAAATGGAACAATGGGATTATCAGTAGCTTTTGATCTACCAACTCAGATAGGGTATGATTCAGATGACGCTATGGCAGAAGGTGAAGTTGGAAAAGTTGGTGTTGCAATTGATTCCCTTGCTGACATGGAAATTTTATTTGACGGAATTCCTCTTGATAAAGTTTCAACCTCAATGACAATAAATGCTCCTGCTATGGTTTTGCTTGCAATGTACACAGCTGTGGCTGAAAAGCAGGGAGTGACCTCAGATAAACTTAATGGAACTATTCAG
>JBAZDD010000072.1:0-9036 GCA_041654635.1 Candidatus Muiribacteriota bacterium | reverse complement strand
AGATGTAGAACTTTATATGAATGTTACAGCTGTTTCCGAAAAAAATACCGACAGAATACTGGAAAATATGGTAAGACAGATATATTGCCCAGTTATTTGGAAAAGTCAGATAGAAAAAATGATAGCAGACGGTTATAATAGATTTATCGAGGTTGGACCTTCTAAAGTTCTTTCTGGTATAATTTCAAATATATCATCAGAAGTTGAAACTTTAAATGTGGAAAAGATTGAAGATATTGAAAAAATTAATAATCATGAATGCTGTGGAGGTCAATAATGCTTAAAGGAAAAATGTGTGTTGTAACTGGTGCTGCAAGAGGCATAGGTTATGAAATAGCAAAAGTGTTTGCAGATAATGGTGCTGAGCTTGCACTTGTAGATATGGCTTTTGATGAAGATTTTCACTTTCCTTATGGTGAATATAGAAAATATACAACTGATGTCAGAGATTTTGAAAAAGTTAACGAAACTATAAATTCCATACTTGAAGATTTCAAGAGAATAGATATACTTGTAAACAATGCTGGTATAACAAAAGATAATCTGATTTTAAGAATGAAACCCGAAGAATGGAATAATGTAATAAACGTTAATCTTAATGGAGTTTTCAATGTTACCAAAGCTTGTGTTAAATCCATACTTAAATCAGAAGCTGGTTCGATAATCAATATATCATCTGTTATTGGTTTGATGGGAAATGCAGGGCAGTCAAATTATGCTGCTTCAAAAGCTGGTGTAATTGGTTTTACCCGTTCTCTTGCAAAAGAGCTTGCAGGGAAAAATGTTCGTGTAAATGCAGTTGCTCCGGGTTTTATCAGAACTGCAATGACAGATAAATTAAATGAAAAACAGCAGGAAGCTATTATGGGTAATATACCTCTTGGTAAAATGGGGACACCTGAAGATATCGCAAATGTCTGTCTGTTTTTCGCTTCATCACAGTCAAGTTATGTAACCGGTCAGGTTATAGGAGTTGACGGTGGAATGACAATGTATTAAATTGTAATTATGCATTTATTTTCATATCGGAATAGATATGAGAGTTGTTTTATAAAAAAAGTTAACAATAAAAAGCGGAGGTGCTTAAAATGGCTATTTTTGATGAAGTAAAAGAAGTTATCGTTGAACAGATTGGTTGTGATGAAAATGCAATTACTGCAGAAGCTTCATTTATTGATGATTTAGGTGCAGATTCACTTGACATCGTTGAAATTATGATGGCACTTGAAGAAAAATATGACATCGAAATTCCTGATGAAGATGCTGAAAAAATCAAATCAGTTGGCGATGCAGTAAAATACATCGAATCTTCTAAAAACTAATTAACGGTAAGAGTGAAAAATACTAAAAGAGGGGGGGATAAAATTTCCCTCTCTTTGTTTTTTTGAAAGGAGCATTTTTGAAACTTCCCCGATTAAAAATAGGAAAATATGAACCACGCTATCCAATAATACAAGGTGGTATGGCTATCAGAGTATCAACCGGGAAGTTAGCTGGAGCAGTAGCTGCATGTGGTGGAATAGGATTAATTGCAGCATCAGGCATGAGCGAAACAGAACTGGGAAATGAAATCGAAATAGCTCGTAAAATAGCTGGATCAGATGGTATTATCGGAATAAATATAATGGTGGCAGCTTCTGAATTTGAAAAAATAACTGAAGCAGCTATGAAATTTGGAATAGATATTGTTGTGGCAGGTGCGGGATTTACCAGAGTGCTTTTTACTCTTGGTAAAAAATATAATATACCAGTTGTACCAATTGTCAGTGGTTTAAAAGCTGCAAAAATGTCTGAAAAACTTGGTGCAGCAGCTATAATTGTTGAAGGTTTTGAAGCTGGTGGTCATCTTGGAACAACTGAATCGACTTTAGATATTTTAAAAGAAATTGTTGGAAATTTAAACATTCCGGTTATAGGAGCAGGTGGAGTTGGTGATCAGGAAGATTTTATTAAAATTCTTAAAACCGGTGTGGATGGGGTTCAGGTAGCTACAATTTTTTCTTTGACTGAAGAATCAAATGCCCATATCAACTGGAAAAATTATGTAATATCATGTGACGAAAAAGATATGGTTTTAATAAAAAGTCCGGTAGGATTACCAGGACGTGCTTTAAAAAATAAATTTCTTGAAAAACTTGAAAACACTCCAGAAGAGCTGAAGCCAAAAGTTTGTATAAAATGTTTAAAATACTGTTCACAGAAATTCTGTATTATAAAAGCTCTTGAGAATGCAAGAAAAGGTGATATAGATAATGGTCTTGTTTTTGCAGGTAAATATTTTTATAAAATAAAAAGATTGTTGAGTGTTCAGGAAGTTTTTGATATTCTGTTAAAAGATATAGAAAATATTTAACAAATGGGGGAAATATGGAAAGAAGAGTTGTTGTTACCGGAGTCGGTGCAGTTACTCCAATAGGAATTGGAAAAGAAGAATTTTTTAAAGCTTTAAAAATGGGAAAATCAGGTATTGCTCCTATAGAATCTTTTAATACAGAAGGATTTTCTTCAAAAATAGCCGGTGAAGTTAAAAACTGGGATCCTACACCCTGGATTGAACCAAGAGAAGCTAAAAAAATGGATAGATACTGTCAGTTTGCCGTAGCTTCATCAAATATGGCATTAGAGGACAGTGGACTAAATCTTGAAGAAATAGACAGAAATAGAGCTGGTGTAATACTTGGTGTTGGAATGGGTGGTTTAACTACATATGAAGAACAGTTTAAAGTTTATAATGAAAAAGGTGCTAGAAGAGTAAGTCCTTTTCTTGTACCTATGATGATTTCAAACCTTGCAGCTGGAACAGTTGGAATTAATTTTAAACTGGGTGGACCAAACTATGTTGTTACAGCAGCATGTGCTTCTTCAACACATGCAATAGGTGAAGCTTTTCTTAAAATTAAAAATAATCTCTGTGATATTTGTTTTACCGGAGGTTCAGAGTCAACAATTACTCCGACTACTGTGGCAGGATTTGCTTCCATGAAAGCTCTTTCAACAAGAAATGAAGAATATAATATTGCTTCTTCTCCATTTGATAAAAAAAGAGATGGATTTGTTATTGCCGAAGGTGGAGCAATAATTGTTCTTGAAGAATTGGAACATGCCTTAAAAAGAGGAGCAAAAATTTATGGTGAAGTTATTGGATATGGTGCAACTGATGATGCTTATCATATGACACAGCCACATCCTGATGCAGATGGGGCTTCACGCTCAATGCAGATTGCACTGGATATGGCAGGAATAGAAAAAGAAAAAATTGATTATATAAATGCTCATGGAACATCAACTCCTTTTAATGACAGACTTGAAACAAAAGCAATTAAAAATGTTTTTGGTGAACATGCTAAAAATATTAATATAAGTTCTACAAAATCAATGACAGGACATCTTCTTGGTGGAGCAGGAGCTGTTGAAGCAGTTGCCTGTGCGATGGTTCTTACAGAAAATGTTATACCACCAACGATAAATTATCAGGATCCTGATCCTGACTGTGATTTGAATTATACCCCAAACACTGCTGTTGAAAAGAAAGTAAACTGTACACTTTCAAATTCATTTGGATTTGGTGGACAGAATTCAACAATAATAATCGCAAGATATGGAAAATAAATCAGCTGTTGAGGCACTTGAAAACAAAATTGGTGTCGATTTCAGCAATAAAAAGTTAATTGAAAAAGCTCTGACTCATCGTTCTTATGAAGAATGTGGCGATAATAATGAAACACTGGAATTTTTAGGAGATTCTGTGCTCAGTGTTATAATTTCTGAGCACATATACAAAAGATTTCCTGGTGAAAATGAGGGTTTCTTAGCCAAGCTCAGAGCTTTTTTAGTTAGAGCTGAAAAACTTAAAGAAAAAGCAGATATAATAGGTCTGGGAAAATATATTTTTATAGGCAAGGGTGAAGAAAAAACAGGGGGTAGAGAACGTGCTTCTATTCTTTCAAATGCTCTTGAGGCTGTTATAGGTGCAGTTTACTTAGATAAAGGTATTGACATTACAGCTGAATTTGTATTAAATTTATATAATGAAGACTTAAAAAAAGAAAATATAGATTTAAATATGTTTTTTGATTACAAAACTCAGTTGCAGGAATATGCACAGAAAAAATTCAGAGAAACTCCTGAATATAAAGTTATTAACCAGCGAGGACCTGACCACAGGAAAATTTTTGAAGTCGAGGTTAAAATACACAAAAATACATATGGTTATGGCTCTGGTTATTCAAAAAAAGAAGCAGAACAGATTGCTGCAAAACAGGCTTATGCTAAATTGATTAAACCACAGGAGGGGTAGCATGGAAGTTTTGAAAGTAGGAACAAACTCTAAACCCAAGGCGGTAGCAGGGGCATTATCAGCTGTAATTGAAAAAAATGGTGCTGTTGAAATGCATTCGGTTGGAGCAGGTGCAGTCAATCAGGCTGTCAAATCCATTGCAATTGCAAGAGGATTTATGGCTCCAAAAGGAATAGATTTGATATCTGTAATTGCTTTTACTACTGTTGAAATTAATGGACAGGAAAAAACTGCAATCAAATTTATTGTAAAACCGAGTAAATAGAGAAACGCGGATGAAGCTTAAGAGCCGTAATCGGTAATCCGTAATCCGTAATCCGAGAAAGCAGGAACTTAAGAGCCACGGATGAAACGGGAAAGTTGAGGAGTATTTTTATTAATAAAAAATTAATTTTTATTATAGTATTTTTATATATATGGTTTATTTCAATTTCTGCAACTTCATATCAGGAAGAAATAAAGAAAAATACAGAGCTGTTTAAAAAAGCTACTGAAAATTTCAATAATGGTGAATTTCAGAGTGCAGTTGAAATTCTGGAAGAAATTCTTTCATTCTTTGAAACAACAAGAGAAGCACATGATATTTATTATATGCTGGGGAAAAGTTATTATGCTTTAAAACAGATTGATAAATCTTATTCGTATTTAAAAAAATATCAGATTAATTTCAGATATGGTAAACATACAAGAGAAGTGGATGAATTAATATCTTATATTGAAAATATCAGGAAAAAAATCTCTGAGATTGGGGTGGAACTTCCTGATGTAAATGAATTTTTATTAAATGCAAGAAAACTGAAGGAAAATAAAATGTATGATCTTGCAATAGTAAATTTAAAAAAAGCAATTGATATTGAACCTGAAAACCCAATGTATCACCATGAAATGGCTGTGCTTTATAATTTAAAAAATAGAATTTCCTCATATAATTTTAACGTGAATTACCTTGAAAATGAGCTTGAATATTATCTTAAAATAACTGAAAATGTGGTAACTCCAGAGATTTATTACAATATAGCTTTTATTTATCAGAGAATGGATATGTATGAAAAAGCTGTGGAATATTGGAGAAAAGTTGTAGATATTTCTCCTGATACAAATATTGGTAAAGTGTCTAGTGTATATATTGATAAATATCAAAAAAATATTGAAAATTAAATCATTTATGATATAATTTATTCAAAAAAAAGAGGGTTGAAAATGGACGTAACTGCTGAATTTTATAAAAAACTAAATCAACAGCTTATAACTAAAGATAATCTGATAAAACTGCTTAAAAATGAAAATGAGCAATATAAATCCAAAATCAAAGAGTTTGAAAATCAGAATTCTGGTAATGATGAATATATTAATGTAATTGAAAAACTTGAAGGTGAAATTGAAAAAAAAGAAGAACATATTGAAGAGCTTAACAGAATAATACTTGAAAATCAGAATAGCTCAAAAACTGATGATACTTCTTTTAAAAATGAAGTTGAAAGTTTAAAAAAATATGTTCAGAAACTTGAAAAAGACAATACAGAACTATTGAAGAGAACAGAAGAAATGTCTGGTGACAGAGAAAGTTTGCTTGTTGATGATGATAAGAAAAAACTAATTGAAGAAAATGCATTGCTTAAAGAAGATGTTGAGGATTATAAAAGTCAGGTAGAAAATCTTAAAAGACAGTTTTCTGATATTGATGATTTGCTCAAAGAAAATTCAGAATTAAAGGAAAAATCAAGAAATTACAATGAACTTAAACTTCAGATTGAAACATTGAAAACTGAAAAACATATACTTGAATCTAAAATGAAAGAATACAGTTTTTCGAATAATATCAAAAAAGATGAAGAAGAGTTGTTAAATAAAATAAAAGAAAATCTGATGGACAAGCTTAAAAAAAGCGAAGAAGAACTTGGAACACTTAGAAAAGATAAAATGGTTTATGAGAATGAAATTAAAAAAATCAGTATTGCTTCTGATAATCTAAGAAAAGAACTTGAAAATATTAAAAATAAAGTTGCAGAAGTAAGAAGTGAAAATTCAAGGCTTAGTGTACTTGAAAATAATCAGAAAATTGAAATTGAAGATTTGAAAAGTCAGCTTAAAAACTCTGAAGAATTATATAAAGAAGCAGAAGCACAGCTTGAAAATATTAACAAAAGATTAGAGCTTAAAATAAAAGAATTTAATGAACTTTTATTTGAAAAAGACACAGAAATTGATGAACTTAAAAGAAAAATTGAAGACCTTAGAGACATAATTGCTGAAAAAGAAAAAGCAGTTATAGAAATTAAATCAGGTGCAGACAATCTCAAAAAAGAAATTGAAAAGAAAAACGTTGAAATTGAAAGTTTGCAGCATGAATTAAATGATAAAGAAACAATTTTCAATGAAAACAATGAATTAAAGATGAAAATTGGGGATATCGAAGTTAGAAACCGTGAATTGAGAAACAAGCTTGAATATATTAAAGAGCAAGTTCAGGTTTTAGGACAATATGCATTGACCATATCGAATCCCTGAAAAAAACAAATTAGGAGATTGATATGGAATCTAAATACAACCCTCAGAACTATGAAAAGGTCATTCTTTCTAAATGGCTTGAAAGTAAAATATATCATTCAGAAGCACATACTTCTAAAAAACCTTTTACTATTGTAATTCCACCACCAAATGTTACAGGTGTACTTCATATGGGACATGCTTTGAATAATACTTATCAGGACATTTTAATCAGATATAACAGAATGACAGGAAAAAATTCATGCTGGGTTCCTGGAACTGATCATGCTGGAATTGCAACACAGAATGTTGTGGAAAAAAAGCTTCATAAAGAAAACAAATCAAGACATGACCTTGGTCGTGAAAAATTTATTGAAGAAGTATGGGACTGGAAAGAGCATCATGGTAATTATATTATAGACCAGTTGAAAAAACTTGGATGTTTATGTGACTGGGACAGAGAAAGATTTACAATGGATGAAGGACTTTCAAAAGCTGTATTTTCAGCTTTCAGCAATTATTACGAAAAAGGACTTATATACAGAGGGGATTTTATTATTAACTGGTGTCCACGATGTCAGACCGCTCTTTCTGATATTGAAGTTGAACACACTGAGAAACAGGGAAATCTTTATCACATTAAATATTTTATAAAAGATAGCGATGAGTTTATAGTTGTTGCAACAACCAGACCTGAAACAATGCTTGGTGATGTTGCAGTTGCATTTAATCCGAAAGATGAAAGATATTTCCATTTAAAAGGAAAAAAACTTATTCTGCCTGTTGTTGAAAGAGAAATTGAAGTAATATGGGATGATTATGTTGACAAATCCTTTGGAACAGGCGCGGTAAAAGTAACCCCGGCACACGACCCCAATGATTTTGAAATGGGTTTACGTCATAATCTTAAACCAGTTCTTGTTATGACAGAAGACGGTAAAATGAACAGTAACACTCCTGAAAGATATCATGGAGTTGATAGATTTGAAGCAAGAAAAATGATTTTAAATGAGTTAAAAGAAAAAGATTTACTTGTAAAAATAGAAAATCACAATCATAACGTTGGACATTGTTACAGATGTGATACAGTTGTTGAGCCTTATCTTTCAAAACAGTGGTTTGTAAGTATGAAACCTCTTGCAAAAAAAGCAATTGAGGCTGTTGAAACCGGTGAAATAGAATTCATACCTGAAAGATGGAAAAAAGTATTTCTTGACTGGATGTATAATATAAGAGACTGGTGTATATCACGTCAGATATGGTGGGGTCACAGAATACCTGTTTATTACTGTAGTGAATGTGATGAAATTATGGTTAGTATAAATAAACCTGAAAAATGCTCCAAATGTGACAGTTCAGAAATTTATCAGGATGAAGACGTACTTGATACATGGTTTTCTTCAGCATTATGGCCATTTTCAACCTTGGGATGGCCTGAAAACACCGCAGACCTTGATTATTATTATCCAACTTCAACACTAATTACAGCACCTGAAATTCTTTTTTTCTGGGTTGCTCGAATGATAATGAGTGGGTATGAATTTATTGGTAAAAAACCATTTTCAAAAGTTTTTCTAACCGGAACAGTTAGAGATGAAACTGGAAGAAAAATGAGTAAATCCTATGGAAATGTTATTGACCCACTGAAAATAATTGATGAATATGGAGCTGATGCTTTAAGATTTACACTTATGGTAATAACTGCTCAGGGTCAGGATGTATTTTTATCCGATGATAAATTTCAGATAGGAAGAAATTTTGCCAATAAACTATGGAATGCTTCAAGATTTGTTATAACAAATATGAATGATTTCAATCCTGAATTTGATAAAGAAAAACTTGACATAATTGACAGATATATTCTCGGCAAATTATACCTGACAGCTTCAGAAGCTTCGAAATCTCTTAATGAATTCAGATTTGATATATATTCAAAAAAAATATATGAATTTGTCTGGGACGATTTCTGTGACTGGTATATCGAAGGAATAAAACCTGAAATATACAGTGAAAACAAACAGAGTAACAAAATAAAAGTAGCGCTTTATATTCTTGATAGTATTTTAAAACTTCTTCATCCAGTAATGCCATTTATCACAGAAGAAATTTATACTCATCTGACAAAGAGAAACAACAGCCTTGTTGAAGAAAGTTATCCTGAATTTTCTGAAAATCCTTATATTAAGGATATTGAACAGTTTGAAGTAATAAGAAATATTGTCAGAGAAATCAGAAATATGAAAAATGAATCA
>JBAZDD010000071.1:0-9057 GCA_041654635.1 Candidatus Muiribacteriota bacterium | reverse complement strand
TGAGTCAATAAATTCAGCTTCAGCAAGAAAAGAAGTAATGAATTCAGTAGTTAATATGCTTAAAACAGGATTCAGAGAAAGAGTTCAGAATATGGCAGCTATTGCAAATGAATTCAAATCTGTTAATAATGAAAATGCTTCCGAAAAACTAATAATTCAGAATAGAGCAGAAGAAGCTTTATTTGAAATGATGAAAAATGACAGTTCGCTGGTTTTAAATGGCGACAGAGAAATATTTGGCAACGTAATGGATATGATTACAGAGTATAGAGCAAACCAGTAAAGCAATTAAGCGGGGTCAGATCCCTACAATTGAACTTTTTATAAGTATATATTTTGTGAGATTAAGGATAATTTATATTAAATAAGTTTTTAATAAATTAAACTGATTTTCTAATAAGTATATGTTAATTTTGGTTCAATTGTAGGGATCTGACCCCATCTCAAGGAGTATGGATTATGAATAAAAAAACAGTTTCAATTATTTTATTTGTGTTATTTTCATTAGTAGTCTTCTCAAATCAGCTTTCCTTAATTGAAATCCCAACAATTGATTCAGAGTTGTTAAGTATTGTTTCTGAGGAAGGTTATGAAATTACTGAAATTAAAGAAAACTCAACCCAGCTTATTATTCCATTTGACGAATTTTCAAAATTTAAAGAAAAATATAATGCAGTATTTGTTTTTGAAAACGCAGATGATATTTTTTCGGAATATTTTAATTTAAATCTTGAAACAGAAAGTGTTTATCACACTTATGAACAGATGGAAAAAGTGATGGATGAACTTGTAAAAAATCATTCTGAATTTATTTCAAAACATACAATTGGGAAATCTTACGAAGGTAGAGAAATATGGGCTTTAAAAATTACAGCTGAATATGATGAATTTAGTGAACATAAACCAGCAGTTCTTTTTATGGGGGGGCATCATGCCAGAGAGTGGATTTCTGTTGAAGTTCCTATTGAGCTTGCGGTTTATATTGCAGAAAATTACAAATCAGATAAATCAATCACAGATTATGTTAATAATTATGAAATATGGATAATTCCTATGGTTAATCCTGATGGTGTTGTTTACAGTCAGAATAATTACAAATACTGGAGAAAAACTCGAAGACCAGTTTCCAATACAGCATTTGGTGTTGATCCTAACAGAAATTATGGCTATCACTGGGGTGAAACAGGGGCTTCAAGTTATCCTTCTTCTGATACTTACAAAGGTGAAAAACCTTTTTCAGAAAACTGTACTCAGGCTGTAAGAGATTTAGCTTATGAGAAAAAATTTGTTGCTTCAATTTCTTATCATTCTTATGGTGAACTTATTTTATATCCATATTCTTACACAAATAATGTTATGGCTCCTGATTTTGAAGAATTGAAAAAAGTTGCTGAAGAAATGGCAAAGTATAATAATTATAATCCGATTGTCAGTGCAGGTTTATATCCTGCAGCAGGTGATTCTGATGACTGGCTTTATTCAGAAATAGGAACTTTTGCTTTTACTTATGAACTTGCAAAATCATTTATACCAAATGACTATCAGGTAGCAGAAATATGTGAAGTAAATATTAAATCAGCAGTAAGTTTACTTGACCAGATTGATATGATTTTAAAATAAAATATTTGATTTGAATTAAAAAAGGGACTTTTTATATAAAGTCTCTTTTTTTTTTGAATAATATTGGCTAAACAGCTGCACCACCATTTTTCTGAATTTTGAGTCCAGCATATTTTACAGCATTTACAAGAGATTCAACTGGATCATTCTTTTTGGAATAATAATATAAAAAGCTTGAAAAAAGTGCATCACCTGCTCCAACAGTATTAACAATTTTTTCAACATGAAAAGCAGGAACAAAAGAGATTTCTTTTTTTGAATACTCACCAAGCACCGCGCCATCAGCTCCACATCCAACAACAGCTATCGGGGTTTTGAATTTATCCCATAATAATTTAATCCAGTCATCAGCAAGACAAGGCAGGTTCTCGTGACTCTGAAAAAGAATATCAGAATTTTTCATAAAATCATTGTTGTAATCATCATTAATATCACTTATTGCATGAACATCACAAGCTTTTAAACCCTTGACAGATTTTGTAGTAAAAGGTCGAGAAAAATTTATATTACACATTATTAAAAAATCAGATTCAAGAGCAAAAGGAGAGTTGTACACAAAATCAGGAAGCTTTAAATTCTGAATGTTTTTTAAATCGACATGTATCTGTCTTTTTCCTCTGTAATCGTAAAGAATTATTGATTGAGCTGTATGAGTATGGTCAATATTTATAATAAATTCAGTATTGAATCCTGAATTTGAAAGTTTTTTTAATGCAAGTTCTCCGTTAAAATCATCTCCTAAAATACTTGCAAATAACACATCAGCCCCAAGATTTTTAAGGTTGCAGGCAACGTTTACACCTACCCCTGAAACAGTGGTATTTACATCGTTAAAACAATAATTTACAGGGAAATATTCAAGTGGGAATTTTTCGATTTTTAAGGTTGTTTCAATATTTGTAAGTCCAGAAACAAAAAAATTATTCATCAGTCCTCGGTATAATAAATAATAATTAATATTAATTTTAATCCTATGGAAAGTTTTTGTCAATTATTGACTATTTTTTTATTTTTAATTATTATGGAATTTAAAAAATAATTATATATATAAAAGGTAAAAATGACAATAAATAATAAAATTGTAGAAAAACTTCCTGTCGGCTGGGCTTATCATAAAATAATTCTTGATGGTGAGAATCCGGTTGATTATGAATTTATTGATGTAAATAATGAGTTTGAACGGCTTACTGGTTTGTTAAAAAAAAATATAATAGGGAAAAAAGTTTCAGAAATAATTCCAGATATAAAAAAATCAGATTTTGACTGGATTGGTGAGTATGGGAAAGTTGCTCTAAATTCAGGAGAAATTGAGTTTGAAAATTTTTCAGAGCCTTTAAATAGATGGTATAGAGTTAAAGCAGTTTCAGATGAAAAATATTTTTTTACTACCTTTTTTATTGATATCACAATAGAAAAAGAAGTATTAGAGCTCTCAAAAGAATTACTTAAATTAAGTTTGGATAATATTAATTATCAGAAAATTTCTGACAATATGATGAAAATATCCGGGGCAAGTTATGTAGTTTTCAATATGTATGACAATGAAAGAAAGGAAGCTACTACTGTTGGAATGTCAGGATTTTCAGAACATATAAACACAGTTACTAAATTATTCGGATTTGAAATTATTGGTTCTAAATGGTCATTTATCCCGCATATTGATGAAAAATTCAGAACAGAAAGTGTGATTTATTTTAAAAAACTTACGGATTTAACACAACATCTTAGACCTAAAGCACCTTTTTTTATTCTTGAAAAAATGTTTCCGTTAGGAGAAGTTATTTTACTTCGAATAAATAATGGTTTTGTTCCGTTTGGAGATATGACTTTAATATACAGTAACAAAAAAGAAAAAATAAATATTAATCCTGTATTGTTATATGCTCAACATCTCAGTTTGCTTTTAGAAAGACTGCTTGCTGAAGAAAAAGAGAAAAAGTCTAATGAAAGATTCAATCTTGCAGTTGAAGGAATAAATGATGGAATATGGGACTGGGATATTCCAAATGATGAATTGTATCTCTCGCCTAAATGGAAAGAATTACTTGGTTATAAAGATAATGAACTGGATAATAATTTCGATACATTTATAAAACTGCTTCATCCCGATGATGTTCTGACTGTATTGAATTATAAAGATGAATTTTTTAAAAGTGGCAGTGATATTTATGAAAAAGAGTTCAGAATGAGACAGAAAAACGGAACATACTGCTGGGTGCTTGCCAGAGCAAGAGCTTTAAAAGACAGTAATGGGAAAGTTATTAGAATGGCAGGTTCTCACACTGATATTACTGAAAGAAAAGTTAATGAAGCAATTACAAAATACAGAGAAAACAGATTCAGAGATATTGTCGATGCTGTTGGTGAAATTATTTTTGAGCTTGATTCAAATGGATTGTTTACTTATGTATCAGAAAAAGCTTATATCACATTTGGCAGACATTTAAATGATATAATCGGAAGAAATCCTCTTGAGTTTTCTTTTGAAGATGATAAAACTCTGATAATTGAAAAAATGATAGAAGCGTCAAAGTTTAAAAAGACCATTAAAGATATGGAGCATAGAATAATCACGGCTGATGGTAAGGTGAAATGGGTTTCTACAAGTGGAATTGCCATGTATGATTCAAATGATTACCTTATTGGTTATCGTGGGGCTTCAAAAGATATAGATGAAAAGAAAAAATCCGAAGAAAAATTGAAATTTACTATGGAAAAACTTGAAAAAGCAATTGAAGTTGCAAGCAAACTTGCGGCAAAAGCTGAGGCGGCTAATCTTGCTAAAACACATTTTTTATCAAATATAAGTCATGAAATTAAAACCCCGATGAACGGCATAATAGGGTTTGCAGAAATGCTTCAGGATACAGAATTAAACGAAGAACAGACAGAATTTAATAATCTGATTTTAAAATGCAGTTATTATCTTTTAGACCTTGTTAATGATTTAATTGATTATTCAAATCTGGAATCTGAAGAATTAAAACTTAATAATGAAACTTTTTCACTTAAAGAGCTTCTTCAGGGAATTGCTTCATTTTACAAAACTCAGATTGAAGAAAAACCAATTGAATTATCATTAACATTTGGTGAGAATGTCCCGAATAAAATCAATTTTGATAAATACAGATTAAATCTTCTTCTTAATAAATTAATGAGCAATGCAGTGAAATTTACTGAAAAAGGAGAGGTTGAGCTTAAAGTTGAAATTATAAAACATCCCACAGAGGTTGTAAGAGATAGACTGGAATTTTCTGTAAGAGATACAGGGATTGGAATTTTACCTGAAAATCAGAAAAAAATTCTTGACGTGTTTACTCAGGGTGATTCTACACCAAATAAAAAATATGGTGGTTCTGGGCTTGGACTTGCAATATGTAATAAAATGCTTATTAAAATGCAGTCCCAACTTGAAATAGAAAGTAAGCCAGAAGAAGGCAGCACATTCAAGTTTCAAATTGAAATTTAACCTGTTTTCATGTTAAAATCAGATATGTTCAAATTTAAAAATAGCCTTATAACTATTTCAATGTCTGAAATTTGTAATATCAAATGCAAATTCTGTTATCATTGCGAAAAACTTTATGATATTGATGGTAAAAATGTCTTTTTAGAAAAAAAAGATCGAAAATTTATGACTTTTGAGGTATTTAAAAATATTTTTGATAACCTGGATTATATTTTTGATGAAATTGATTTAACAGGATATGGTGAACCTGTTATTAATCCAGATATTATTAAAATTTTAAAATATTGTGTAGAAAATTCAAATAACAGATTTAAAAAAATATTTATATCATCAAATGCTCTGGCACTCGGGAATGATTTGTCAGATAAAATAATTGATATTTTTAAAAATACACATATAAAATTGCATTTTCTTTTTTCGATAAACGCTTCAAATCAGCAAACTTATTATGATGTATGTGGTTCTAACGAATATTTTGAAGTCGAAAAAAATGTTGGATATTTTATTAATAAGGTCAAAGAAAGAAAGCTTGATAATAATATTTTTACAACTGTTCAGATGGTTATAGTAAAAGAAAATATGAATGATGTCAAAGAATTTCATAAAAAATGGGATTGTTTTTTTAAGTCTAATAACTTAATTTATGATATTGAAAAAGCTTGTGCCTGTGGCGAGACGATAGTTTGTGAACAGACCCCTAATACAATAGCTTATATTGTTGCAATTCTTGCTAATCAGAAAACATCAAATCAGATTTTTGAACACGTAATAAAAAATGCCCGTATGGATTTTATTTTAGAAAACGATGAAGAATCAACCAGAATAAATGCTGATTTTAATGAAATTACTGATTTTTCTAAAAGACCGGCTTGTTCAGCTTTATGGAAAAATCCAATTGTTGGAGTTGATGGTGATCTTTATATATGTTCTCGTGATTTAGCTGGAAATTATTCATCAGGAAATCTTCAGGATTATAAATTTACTGAGCTTTTTTTTGGAAAACAGATGACTTTATGGCGAAAAAATCACATGCTGGGTAATTTTAGAGATCCCGGACTGTGTTTTTATTGTGGGGGATATGAAGCCAGTCTGATTGATGATGAAGAACTTAAAGAATATTTTTCTTTATATGATTCAATAGATACGTATTATTTTTATAAAAAAAGGATTCAAACAGATGTTCTTTTTGATTATAGATATGTTGAAGTTAATTCTGATATTTTTTTAGAAAAAGAAAAAAAGATTTTTACAGAATTTTTTAAATCAGAAAAAAAATATTCGAATATAATTTTTATGAAAAATAAATTGCCGGACAATTTAAATATTGAAAGCACAATACTGCCATGTTCTTATTTAACGGATTACAGGTATTTTGAAAAAGATGGAATATATTGTGGATGTGAAAAAAATAAACTTAAAATTGAAGATTTGACAGGTGTTGATGAAATGCTGGCAGGAGATAATTCAAAGTTAAACTATAAATGTCTAAACTGTGTTGACAGATTAAAACCCTTAAAATTTTCTTTTCAGAAAAACAGAGAAAAGTTAAATAAATACTGGTTTGAGTTTACTTATGAAAAAGAATTTTTTGAAAAAAAACTTCCCGATTTTATAACACAGGAGTTTGATAATAAGTTTTTAAATTCAGAAGCCGCAAAATTCAGAGAAAGTTATATAAGATTTTTATTAAAATATGACAAAAATACTGAAGTGCTTGATAAACTTTATAATAATCTTTTAGAATGCTGTGACCCTTATTTATATATTCTTCTTTTAAGAGCACTTTTATTTAACAGAATGTTTTCTCAGGCTAAGAATATATTATTTAAACTCCAAAAAATATATCCGACTGATTATATAAAAGAGTTTGCTTTAAAATTTGATATTTTCCTTAAAACGGGAGTGTTTGATAATGAAATATCAGAAAAATATAAAAAAGAAGAGAGTTTATTCATGCTTTTCTGGGCACTCGGAGCAGCTGATTGATTAAAAAAATTAAAAATTGACAATTTATCGTTTTTGAATTATTATAATTACAAAACGATAAATTAACAGCGATTCTCAGTTTAACTGAAAATTGCTGATAAATTAAGGATTGTTAGATGTTTATTAACCGAGAAAAAGAATTAGAAAGTCTCGAAAAAGAATACAGTCTGAAAAAATCTTCTTTTGTTGTAGTTTATGGAAGGAGAAGAGTTGGAAAAACAGAGCTTTTAAAACAATTTATTAAAAATAAGAAATCGGTTTATTATATGGCAAGTCAGGAAAATTCAAACATTCAGATAAAAAGATTTCAGGAGCTTTGCGCACAGAATTTAAATAATGAACTTCTGAGTATGTCAATTATAGATAATTTTTATAATCTTTTTAAAATTATCGCTCAGAATTTAAAAGAAAAGCATGTTATTGTAATTGATGAATTTCAGTATATAATTCAACAGGATAAATCTCTAACTTCAATTTTTCAAAAAATCTGGGATGAAATTTTAATAAACAAAAACATAATGCTTGTAATATGTGGTTCATATATTGGAATGATGGAAGATATTGCTTTAAATTATAACAGCCCGCTATATGGAAGAAGAACAATGCAGATAAAGTTGGCTCCTATGAAATTCAGTAATGCAAGAAAGTTTTATAGTGATATTTCTGTTAATAATCAGATTGAATTTTATTCAATAACCGGCGGAATTCCAAAGTATTGCCAGATGATTCAAAAAGAAAAATCGCTTGAGGAAAACTTTAAAGAAATTTTTTTAAATAAATTTTCTTTTTTATATACTGAACCATATTTTTTACTTAAAGAAGAAATAAATGAGCCTGCGGTATTTTTTTCAATTCTGGCAATAATTTCACAGGGCGATAGAAAAATTGGTAATATTGCAAAAAAAATGAATATGCCTGTATCGAATTTGACTTCTTTTATTAAAAAATTGATTTTGCTTGAAATACTTGAAAGAAAAGTGCCAGTTTTAGAAAATAATCCAGAAAAAAGTAAAAAAGGACTGTATTTTATTAAAGATTATTACCTTAGATTCTGGTTCAGATTTATATTTCCAAATCAGTCATTTGTTGAAAATGATAATTATGAATATGTTATTGAAAAAATTCAAACTCAGTTTAAATATTTTATTTCAGAAATATATGAAGATGTTTGTTGTCAATATATGCTTGAAAATAATGAATTTAAAATTATTAAGGCTGGTAGATATTGGGAAAAAGATATTGAAATAGATATAATAGCTTTATCAGAAAAAAAAGTTTATATATGTGAATGTAAATGGCAGGAAAAAAAAGTTGATGAAAAAATATTTTTTAATCTGAAAGAAAAAACCAGAAAATTAAAATTTAAACAGAATTTGAATATTTATTATGTGATTTTTTCAAAAAATGGGTTTGAAGAAAATCTAATAAAACTTACCGAGAAAGAAAATTTAAAACTAATAAAATTATGAAAAGAGATATTTCGATAATTTGTGGGATTGCTGAAAAATGCAATTTAAAATGTATATACTGCCCTCAGAATAGCCAGGTGTATGGTGCTGAAGGGGTAAATTCTGAAATTTCAACAAAAAATCTTGAAAACATGAGCTTTGATACATTCAGAAAAGTGTATGATAATATTGACGGTGTTTTCGATGAATTCCATTTTGCAGGATTTGGAGAACCCTTAATTAATAAAGATTTTTTGCAAATTTTTGATTATGCATTAAAAAATAATAATGATAGATTTGATAAATTTTATGTATTTACAAATGCAACATTGATGAATAAAGAATTAACAGATAAAATCATAAAAGGCATACAGAAAAATCGAAAACAGGTATATTTTATTTTTTCTGTAGGAACTGACAATCAAAACACTTATAAAAAATTAAAAAACAGCGATTCATTAAACATTGTAAAAACAAATATTATATATTTTTTAAACCAGGTAAAATCAAATAATTTATGGGATAAAGTCAAAG